>NZ_JBEOOQ010000021.1:0-79284 GCF_040309305.1 Pseudoalteromonas sp. RB2-MNA-CIBAN-0110
CAAGTGCACAAAAAAAGCCAGGAGCAAAAGCTACTGGCCTTCAATTAAAACCGTCAACGTATTTTAGGACGGGACATAAAATTTAGCGTTCGGCACTTATTTTAAAAGTTTTTACTTTTTTATGAACTTAATTAAAAAACGGACGTCTACTATTATGCTTGTTGATTAATTGCAGTTAATACAAGTTTTCATGTTGATTCCCCCATTTAGTTACTAATTTTAGTAATGATTGAGCCAGCCCATTTTGAGTTGGCTTTTTTTATGTCCAAAATTTAGTGTGCAGTACTTATTTTAAAAGTTTTTATTTTTTTATGAACTTAATTAAAAAAGTGGCGTCTATTATTATGCTTGTTGATTAATTGCAGTTAATACAAGTTTTCATGTTGATTCCCCCCATTTAGTTACTAATTTTAGTAATGATTGAGCCAGCCCATTTTGAGTTGGCTTTTTTTATGTCCAAAATTTAGCATTCAATTTTTATTTTAAAAGTTTTGATCTTTTTATGAACTTAATTCAAAGAGCGGCGTCTACTATTATGCTTGTTGATTAATTGCAGTTAATACAGGTTTTATGTTGATTTCCCCCTATTTGATTACTAATTTTAGTAATGATTAAGCCAGTTCATTTTGAACTGGCTTTTTTATGCCCATAATTTGATTTGTTTAAATCAACCCGAATAAAAATAAATGATCTTTCGTAAATTAATTTGAATTAATTATTTTGTTTTCCGGTCTACTCTAATGCCTGTTGTTATATAGCCTCACCCAGTAATATTAGTTATTTTGGTGATTATGTATTTAAGTTGCAGCTTACTCGGGCACATGTTGATTTTCCCTTTGATTACTTAATTTAGTAATACTTGACCAGCTTATTTTGAGCTGGTTTTTTTATGTCTGTAATTTCTTTGCTCCCCTACTTCTATTGCGTGTTATTGGTTATGATGGCATGTCTCTAAATTTTATAAGTTTATTTTATGCTCACTCAAGTACTCACTAATATTGATTGGCTAAGCGCCGGTGCTGGTGTTGCGTTAGGCGTTGTATTTTACGGCGTTGTATCAACACAGCTTCGCAAAAAGCTACATCTACAAATAAGCGAACAGCAGCAACAGCTTTCCCTATTACAAAATCAATTTGATAATAAAGAGCTGCAATATAGCGCCTTGCAAGAAGATCACGAACTGCTAGAACATACTCACCAAGAACAGCGCGATGAAGCCCAGCATTTTAAAACGCGTTTTAGCGAACAAGAAAAACAAAGCATTCAATACAATCACTTTTGGCGTAAAGCCGAAGGCGAGCTTGCAGCGCTTCGTGAGCAATATAATCAACGCGATGTTGAATATAATAATATGCGCACCACCCTCGAGCAAAAACAACAAAGCTTTACCGAGCAACTCGCGCAAATTGAGCAAAGTAAAAATATGCTCAAAAAAGAATTTGAAAACCTAGCCAATAAGATTCTAGAAGAAAAATCACAAAGCTTTAAAACCTTAAATCAAGAAAGCATTGAACAATTATTAAAACCGGTTCAAGGCGAGCTAAAAGGCTTTAGAGAAAAAATGGAATCAATACATGTTGAAGACATAAAACAACGAACCGCGCTTAAAACCGAGCTATTGCATTTGCAAGCTAAAAGCCAAGCTATAACAGATCAAGCCGACAAGCTCAGCAACGCGTTACAAGGGCAAAAGAAAACCCAAGGTAATTGGGGCGAACTCATGCTCGAAAACGTCTTAGATAGCGCTGGCTTACGTGCTGGCGTTGATTATAAGCGCGAAGTGTCGTTTAACACTGAAGATGGCCGCTTACGCCCTGATGTAGTTGTTTACTTACCACAAGGCCGCCACTTAGTCATTGATGCTAAAACATCATTAAATGCTTATACACGCTATGTGAACGCTGAAAATGAGCTAGATGCTAATCAAGCAATTAAAGAGCATGTAAACGCCGTTACAGCACGTATTAATGAGCTTGCGAGTAAATCGTACGACCGTTTACCAGGGCTTAATTCGCCTGAAGTTGTGGTTATGTTTGTACCAATAGAATCAGCTTTTGTAGAAGCACTTAAATATCAAAGTGATATTTACCAACAAGCAATCGAAAAAAATATACTGGTAGCTACACCTACTACCCTGCTTACTAGTTTAAATATTGTTAAACAGCTTTGGCGTTTTGAAGAGCAAACCAAATACTCAAAAGAGCTGGCAAATCGGGCTGAGCGTTTTTATAACAAGCTCAATGGTTTTTTATTAAGTATGGAAGGCGTGGGTAAGCAGCTTGATAAAGCGAAAGAAAGTTACGACAAAGCGTTCTCGCAATTATACCGCGGTAAAGGTAACTTAATTAAACAAGCATCAGAGTTTAAAGAGCTTGGTGTATCGGTACAAAAAGAGTTACCTAGTGAGAGCGTTGAACGTGCGCAGCTAGAGCTTGATTAGATTTATTAAGTGTTTTCAATTAAGTATGTTGAATAATGTACGTTAGAAACCAGAGGTGTTTATGAATAATAAGATTATAGGTATTGTTTTAATCGTTATAGGTATCGCTTTAATTATGTGGGGATATGACGTGTATGATGCGGCGGCTTCGCAGTTAAGCCGCGCATTTAGTGGTGATACACCAATAGAAGCATGGGCGGGTATTATTGGCGGTGCCATCTGTGTGTTAATTGGCATTAAAAAGCTTAAGTAACATAAATAAAATACAGCTTACTGGGGCTTGTTGACCTCTCAGGATAAAATTTGTTCAATCTAGGGGCTATTTAATCGCGGCGCGAGGTTTGTAATTTAGTGGGCTCGATAACTGCTCCTGCGTTATTCTAATGGCATACATCCATGTAATAATAAGTAAAAACCGAGCAAAGCTTCCGCGTCCTGCTCTCGCCCCTTACCTACATCCATGTAGGCAACAAAGAGTAAATTTCCCCTAGGCAGAACCCTTCGGGCAGCGCATGTTTGGCATTTATACTACGTTATCGTCTGTTTATGGGGAATAACCACACTACATAGACTCTGCCTTGCCTAAATACCAAACATACTGCTGCAAATTTAACCTCAAAAGATAAACAGGCCCTGAATAAGCTGTATTAGTTTATTTGTAATCAATTACTTCTAGTAATTCATTTAATTTACTTTCTGGTAGGCATTCGCCTTTATCCCAATAAGAGTTTAGTAACGCAGTTAAACTGCCAATACGCTGTGACTTTTTCTGCATTTGCTCAATCAAAATGTCAGCTTCTTTTTGTTTTTTTTCTAAACGCTCGATTATTATTGTGTGGTTTAGCTCGCCGTTTTCGTTACGTAATAAAGGTATTTCGTTGAGTGAAAAACCCAAGCTTTGTGAAAATTTAATTAATTGCAGTTTTTCTAAGTTTTGTTGGGTGTATAGCCTATAACCATTGGCACTGCGAGTGGTTGGTGCTAATAACCCTTTGCTTTCGTAAAAACGAATAGTGCTGGCAGGTATGTTGGTAAGTTTTGCAAGTTCGCCTATTTTCATAACTAATAATAACTCCACTTTACATAAACTTAGTAGGTTGACCTTCAAGCTAACTTTAAGGTTATAGTTGTTTTAATGTCAATTTAATTAGCCAATAATTATGCGCAACCCTGTGTTTACCCCCTTTACCTTGCCAAGTGGTTTAGTATTAAAAAATCGTATTGCCAAAGCCGCTATGGAAGAAAACCTAGCACAAGAGGACCAAACGCCCTCCCAAGCACTTAAAAACGTTTATAGCGCATGGGCTAAAGGCGGTACAGGGCTAATTATTACCGGCAATGTAATGGTTGATCATTTAGCGATGACAGGCCCTGGTGGCCTTGTGCTTGAGCAAAGTACCGATATTACTGCCTTTGCAGAGCTTGCTCGTTTATCAAAGCAAAATAATTGCAAAGTGGTGATGCAAATTAATCACCCTGGTAGGCAAGTATTTAAAAAAATGGGTGGAAAGGCTCTATCAGCGTCAAGTGTTGCACTTAATATGGGTAAGCACTCGCACTTATTTGGCGTACCAAAGGCAATGACGCAAACCGACATTGACGATGTTATTACCCGCTTTACACAAACTGCACTACAAGCCGAAAAAGCCGGTTTTAATGGCGTACAAATACATGCAGCGCATGGCTATTTACTTGCCCAGTTTTTATCGCCACTTACCAATAAGCGCAACGATAAATGGGGGGGAAGTTTACAAAATAGAGCCCGTTTACTTCTCGAAATAACCCGCAGTATTAAAGCGGTTTGCTCCCCCACCCTTTCGGTTTCAGTAAAGTTAAACTCTGCAGATTTTCAACGTGGTGGGTTCGAACCCAGTGACGCGCAAGTGGTAGTGGATTTATTGAATGAACTTAATGTTGATTTTGTGGAGCTATCGGGTGGTAGTTACGAAGCCCCTGCCATGCAAGGTAAAACAGGTGACGAACGCACACTTGCCCGCGAAGCATACTTTTTAGAGTTTGCAAAAGCGATTAGCCAGCGCTCATCAATCCCAATAATGACCACCGGCGGCATTAGTCGCTTATCTATTGCCAACAACGTGATTGAAAGTGGAGTGGCCCTCGTGGGTATTGCCACTGCGCTTGCATACCAACCAAATTTACCAAACAAATGGCAAAATGAGCCACTGCAACTAGCCGTATTACCCAGTGTTACTTGGCAAGATAAAACCCTTGCAGGGCTTGCCACTATGGCACTGGTAAAAAGGCAAATACGCCGTTTAGGCCAAGGTAAACCTGTAAAAACAAACGCTTCACCAATATTTACTTTAATTAGCGACCAGCTACGTTCGATTAAATTAATTAAGCGTTACCGCAATCGCTTTGCTAGAGAGATTAACTAAGCTTTGGTATTCACTCTTTTTATACATTTCGGTTTTGTTTACTAATTTTTACACTTGAATAAATGTAACCATTTTTATGTTGTGTAAATGAGTATTAAGGCGTGCACCAATTTGGAAGTTTGCTTTTTTATCAAGCTATTAAAGTGCACTATTTTGTGCATATTAAAGTACTGTACGAGTAAAGAAAATAATCATTCTAAAATGTTAATTAAAGTGCGCGTTCAGCGTTTGTTAATTTAACCATCTTATTGAAATTATTGATATTTATTGTTTTTCTCCCGCTTGAGTTTGGTTGGTATTTATACTAGTTTATAGCGTAGATATTTAACCTTACTCAAGGAGAATAGTTACATGGTATCTCGCAGAAATTTTATTAAAGCAGGCGCTGCTTTAAGTTTAGGCTCTATTTTTAGTGCTTCAGCTTTGGCTGAACAATTAAAAGTAAAAATGTCTAACGGCAGTGTTATGCAAACTAAAGGATCAATAGATAAAAGCGCTGCTCTGCCCACAAACGATGTTACTAACGCTAAGCATTACCGGCCTGAATCCAGAATGGGCTTAGGCGGTCTTGCCGCTGGGAATGGCTTTAATACTATATCAAGCGATGCAGAAATTTTAACAATGCTAAATGCAGCATGGGATTCTGGTATTCGTCATTTTGATACGTCACCTTTTTACGGCTTGAGTTTAAGTGAAAGGCGCTTCGGTGATTTACTTCGAAACAAAAAGCGTGAAGATTATGTTTTATCCTCAAAAGTAGGTCGCCTTCTTACCCCTTCAGCAGAGCCTCTAGAAAATAGTTGGCATTGGGCTGATCACTCACCTTTTCATTATAAATATGATTACTCTGCATCAGGTACGCGTCGTTCAATAGAAGACACGTTGCATCGTATTGGAGTAGCTTCACTCGATATTGTTTATATTCACGATTTATCACCGCAAAATAGTGATATGGGAGATGATTGGCTTAAGTATTTTGATCAGGCTGCAAAAGGGGCTATTCCTGAGTTAACTAAAATGCGTGATGAAGGAATAATTAAAGGCTGGGGTTTTGGAGTAAATACACCTCATGCTATTTATAAAGCGCTTGATATGTCAGACCCTGATATTTGCTTACTAGCGCTGCAATATTCAATTTTAGATCATAAGCAGGCACTTGATAAAACCTTTCCTATGCTTGATAAACGAGGTGTTTCAGCAGTCATTGGTGCTCCGCTTAATGGTGGTTTTTTAGCCGGTCGTAACCGCTTTAATTATTCACCTAAAATTCCTGGGCCTATGCAGCAAAAGTTTAATGCAATAAGCGACATTGCATCTAAACATGGGATTGATATTAAAACAGCTGCACTGCAATTCGCAGAGGCGCCTTCAACGGTATCCTCAATTATTCCTGGCGCACGCACGGCAGATCAAATTAAAGCTAATGTAGCCTCAATGAAAGTTACCATACCAAGCGAATTTTGGAGTGAATTGAAATCTAAACAGCTTATTGCAGAAAACGCCCCCATACCTGCATAACAAAATAGGTGTGCCATTTGCTTAGCACACCTAGTTATAGTCAGTGTGGTTGATTTTCAAGCAACGCTTAGTAGTAAGTACATTGATTGTTGGGCATTTATATAAGCGCAGCTTGCTGGCGTTTAAAAACGTAGTTTTTAAACTTAGTTATTAGGTAGTCAAAAGCATTATTACGTGCCTATTACATATTACGCGTATCGGTATCATGCTGCGCTTCACCCTGGCGGCGAGAGCGTCTGGAATAAATTAAAAGAGCTAAATGTATAACGCAAAAAGTTACTGTAAACCCCCATTACAGTTAGCCGGTAAATTGTACAAATAGTAAATTAGCACTACTTAGTCAATTGAGCAGTGCTAATTGGTTTAATTAAAAACCACATTTACCGTTATTTATTGCCATTGCGCTTTTGCCAAAACGATCTCAACACCCCACAACTTTGCTTTTATAAACTTAAAAATATCAAGCACATTGCAATTTATTAACCCATTTTTTGTAAGGTTGGTATTTATCGTACAACACATTAAAAATATACGTGTATATGAGTATAAAAACTAAAAAGCCAGCTTCTAATGCTGTAGCGGCTAGCCATGTAATATTTAAATACCAAGCAAGTATTGGCAGCGTTATAACCACCATACCCAGCTCAAAGCCACATGCATGCGTAATGCGGGTTACTAAACCTCGCTCGATTCGGTTATGCCCAACTATTTTATCAAACACTATGTTGTAAATGTAATTCCAAAGCATGGCGAAGACTGATAAACCAACACCTACTATTGCCATTTTTCCTGTTGCAAACCCACCAAAATAAACTGATGCAGGTACAACAAAAGATAATGCTATCATCTCAAATATTAGTGCCTGAAAAATACGTTCTGCTGTGTTCATATATAAATAACTTCTTAAGTTGATGACGATGGCTGTATTTTCATTCATTATAAAGATATGTGTTAGTTACTTAGTATCGGGAAAAGCGATATGTTTAGTATTGAACAGCTTCAAGCATTTGTGGCTACCGTTGAAGCTGGATCGTTTTCAGCTGCTGCGCGCGGTTTAAGTAAAGCGCAGTCGGTAATAAGCCAGCATATTATTAATTTAGAAATAGACTGTAATGCGACATTATTTGAGCGCACAGGGCGCTATCCACAATTAACCGAAGCCGGTAAACAGTTACTCCCCCAGGCTAAAGCCGTGCTTAATCAACACCAGCGATTAACAAACTCTGCATTAGCACTAAATGAAAAAACACCAACCGAAATCACTATCGCACTTGACGAAGGGATCCCGTTTAAAACTATCGCGAGTATTATTAGCAAGCTGCAAAGTAAGTATCCTTACGTATCGCTTGAGTTTTTAAGTGCATCCAGCCATGACATAATTGACATGCTAAACAGCGAAAAGCCTATAACGGGTATTATTTTTAGTGAATTAAATATACCGAGCTACTTAGACTATGAATGTATTGGATCGGTAAAATTTGATTTATATGTTGCTAAATCGCACCCTTTAGCGGGGATCAGATGTGAAAATATGGATGGCCTTCGGCTACATCGACAACTTCTTCTTCGTTCTCGCAATACGCAAACAAGTAGCTTTCAGCTAAAAATTAGCCCAGAGATTTGGTATGCCGATAATTACTTTGTATTACTCGAGCTAGCAATACAAGGTAACGGGTGGTGCTTATTACCAAACCATGTAGCTGTAGATGCAGTACAAAGTGGTGAGCTGGTTAAACTTCCTCTTGAGTTTGAAGAAATGGGTTGGTTGGCTAATGTTGATGTATTACAGCATCAGCAACACAGTAATCAAGAGGTGTTTAAAGTACTAAGAAATTTACTACGGAATTTTTTAAAAATTTAGCTTTTATATAATGCCTGTTAGGCGGTTTACTTTTTATTACGCTAAATCCCAGTAAGGTGTATCGCCATAATATCCACTAGTAAAATCAACAAATGCACGTACTTTACTGGGTAAAAACTGTCTGTTAGCGTACACCATATACAGTCCCATTGGGTCGGGTTCGTAGTCATTTAAAATGCGCACTACTTTACCTTGAGCCAGCGCTTCGCCAGCAATAAATGTGGGCTGCATAGCAATACCACCTCCAGCAATGGCTGTATTTAGTAGTAAGTCACCATTGTTAGCCACAAAGTTACTTTCAAGCTTTAGCTCGCTTTTTAACTCATTAACCCCAAATAATCGCTTTGTGGGCTCACTGTGGGAATAGCGTAAATAATTATGTGATTGTAAATCTAGCAGTGTTTGTGGCGTGCCATGGCGTTTTAAATAGTCGGGTGACGCAAATACAGCTAAACGTATAGGGGCAATTTTTTTAGCTATGAGCGTTGAGTTTTTTAATACGCCAATGCGCAGAGCAATATCAATACCCTGCTCTACTATATCTACATATTGGTCTGTGAGCCGTAAATCTAACTTTAAATTTGGATACTGCTTTTGAAAATCAACCAACAAACCTGCTAAATGCTTAGTACCAAACGACATAGGCGCACTAATACTAAGCACACCCGATACATTTTCGCTTAAGTTGTTTAGTGAGTTTTCCATGTCTTCAATATCAATAACCACCTGCTGACAACGCTGATAATACTGATTTCCAGCCTCTGTAACACTTACTTTTCGCGTTGTACGATGTAATAAACGCGTGCGTAGATTATCTTCCAATGCAGAAATATATTTGCTGACTAACTGCGGCGAAATATCGAGTTTATCGGCCGCTTTTGAAAACGATCCTTCTTGCACAACGGCTAAAAAGGTCTTCATGGTGGTGAGCTTATCCATTTTTTAACAATGCTTTGTTGATAATGTATAAATAAGTATCATATTTATCGTCAAAATAGAAACTTATATAGTGTTTATAACGCATCTACTTGTTTAAGGTTTTAGTATGACTCAGCCTGCTTTATTTATATCTCACGGCTCGCCAATGATGGCTGTTCAGCAATCGGCTACGTCAGATTTTCTTGCATCATTAGGTCAAACGCTTAGTAAGCCTCGTGCTATTGTGGTGTTTTCTGCCCACTTTGATGAAGCGCACGATATAGTTATTACATCCGGAGATGCGCCGCATACTATTCACGACTTTTATAACTTCCCCAAGCCCCTGTATGAAATTCAATACCCAGCACCGGGGGACCCTAAGCTTGCTAATACTATTAGTGAGTACTTTTACAAAGCGGGTATTAAAACGGTGAAAAGTGCAGATCAAGGGTGGGATCATGGTGTGTGGATCCCGCTGCGCTTAATGTACCCAACAGCTAATATTCCCATTGTTCAGGTGTCTATTAACACGCGTTTAGGCGCTCAGGCGATGTATAAATACGGACAGTTACTTGCACCACTGCGCAGCGATAACGTATTAATTATTGGCTCCGGCGGTATTAGTCACAATCTACGTGAAATATTTAAAAGCCCTGCTACACCTAATCGTGTTCAAATGGTTAATGAGTTTACTCATTGGGTTGAGCAAAAATTAATAGCGCAAAACACCCAAGCGTTACTTAACTATTTAAATGAAGCATCCTATGCTTTATTTAATCACCCTACCCAGGAGCACTTTTTACCTCTTTTTGCAGCGCTTGGAAGTAGTGACGGTAAAGCCAAAAAAATACATGAAGGTATAGAAATGGATATTTTAGCACTCGATGCTTATAAGTTTTATTAATTTGAGCGTTCGTTCAAATTAAGTTAAGCTGTAAGCAAGTACTCTAAAACCAACTTAATTTATTTTATTGCGGAGCAAACATGGCAACTACACTTGCATTTGACGTATACGGTACGCTAATAAACACTCACGGCGTACTGTCCTTACTCGACGACATGATTGGCGATAACGCCCAAGCATTTTCAAATACATGGCGCGAAAAGCAATTAGAGTATTCATTTAGACGTGGATTAATGCAAAATTATATTCCTTTCTCGCTATGTACAAAACACGCACTCGATTACGCCTGCTTAGCGCACAAAACCGAGCTAAGTGAAGATCAAAAGGGGCAACTGCTAGAGCTTTATAAAACGCTTCCTGCGTTCGATGATGTAAAAGCAGGCCTTGAGCAATTAAAAGCGAAGGATTACCGTTTGTTTGCATTTTCAAACGGAGCTGCCGACGCAGTTCATACCTTATTAGAAACCGCTGGCATTAGTGAGCTTTTTGAAGGGGTAGTAAGTGCCGACGACGTTAAAACCTTTAAACCAAACCCAGGGGTTTATAGCCACTTTTTACGCGAAACTAATTCAACAGGCGCAAACACGTGGCTTGTATCAAGTAACCCGTTTGATGTAACCGGTGCCATATCGCACGGCATGCGCGCGGCGTGGATTCAACGATCTAAAGAATCTATTTTCGATCCGTGGGAAATACAGCCAAATACGATTGCAACCGACTTACTCGATTTAAAAGCAAAATTAGAAAGCGTTAACTAATTTTCTGTTCCCCCTTTTGCCTATGGTATTAAGTGCCGTGGGTGTAAAGGGGGTTTACGTTTTAACTATTTACTCCCGCCTTTATTAGCTCAATCACTGTATTCATACGTTTTGCCAACGGCCTATTTCGGTGATGGCACACATAAATAGATTCACTAACCGGACATTCTAAATGATGCGTTTTAATAAGCGCGGGCTTATTGAATGCGCCAACAGCATGAGCAGGTAATACCGTAAAGCCCAACCCTAAACTTACTGGTTCTAGTATTAAACTAATTTGGTTAGAAAATCCCGTACGTCTTATTTGGTCAATATGCTCAAACTCACTGTAGTTTTCGCTTAGTAGTAGCTGCGCATGATGGCTTGCATCAGGATGAGCAATAAACCCTAGCTCACACAGGGTTTGCCAATTAGGCATGTTTATACCTGCAGGCGTTACAAGTAGTAGTGGCTCTTGGCTTATTTTATGGCTGGTTAGTTCGCTAAATGTTGGAGCTTGAGTTAAAAACCCGATGTCGGCACTATGGTTTGCTACAGCTTGTTCAACACTTACATTGGGCGCAAAGCGGTAATCAATAATCAGCTCTTTATGCTCAGATTGCAGTGCTAATAATTGATTATAAAACTTTAAACCACAACTGCCCGGAGATTGAATCTTTACCGCTCCGCTGTACGACGAATCATCTTTTAATTGTTGTTCTAAAAACTGCCAATCTTTAAGAAGTAGGCTGCCCTGCTGATATAAGTTTTGACCCTGAGGGGTGAGCGAAAACTGCTTACCATGGCGCTCAAGCAAAGCGCAGTTAACTTGTTGCTCTAGCTTTTTAATGTGCTGACTTACACCAGATTGGGTCATATAAAGGCGCTCAGCGGTTTGGGTAAAATGATTTACCTCAACCAAAGTACAAAACGTATTTAACCATGTTGGATTTATCATTACAAAACGTACTCAAAATGATGATTAATGATAATTTTACTTAATGTTGGTCGATTCGTAAACTAACTCCATCAACTAGTCACAAGATAAGTCACAAGTTAAAGAGGAAGCATTATGAGTCATACATATCCACGTAGTTTTTCGCACATTGGTATTTCGGTTCCCGACGTTGAAAAAGCAGTCGAGTTTTACACTAAGGTTATGGGTTGGTACACCATAATGGAACCGACTTTAATTACCGAAGACAAAAGCCCAATTGGCGAAATGTGCACAGAAGTATTTGGCGAAAAGTGGGAAAAATTCAAAATAGCGCACCTATCTACAGGGGATCGTATTGGTGTCGAAATTTTCGAATTTAAAAACCAAGAAAACCCAAAAGACAATTTTGAATACTGGAAAACAGGCATCTTTCATTTTTGTGTTCAAGACCCTGATGTAGAAGGTTTAGCTGAACGTATTGTAGAAGCTGGCGGTAAAAAACGTATGCAAGCCCCTCGTTATTACTACCCGGGTGAAAAGCCGTACCGCATGATCTACATGGAAGACCCGTTTGGTAACATCCTTGAGATTTACAGCCACAGCTACGAGCTTATTTACAGCGCAGGCGCTTACTAAATAGCACTTAGCTAAAAACAAAGACCGCAGTATTTATTACTGCGGCCTTTTTGTTTCAGTTATAGAGTTTTTAAATACACTTCACCGTCTTCTTATTCTCTATAACTTGTTTTTGCTTAGCTTGTGCAGCATATTTTGCCCTGAGTTGAAAATATTATCAACCTCCAGAAAAGCACTACCAATCGAACTGTGTCCTAGTGAATTTATGAACGACATAATGTATTTGTCAGGAACTTTTGCTCTTATCCACAAACAGGCTACATGTCAGTACCGCTGAGATTAAAAAACAAAACATTACGCTTAATGTAAATAATATAAAGTTTTCATTTTTTGATATAGCTGCTCCTTTAAGGAGTATTTCACCGCTATTAAGTGCATCTACTCCTACATAGATCATCAACGGAATTACAAAAAATGCATTGCTGAGCTTAATAAGTAAGTCCTTTGATGAAAGACTTACTAATTGAGAAGCATTATGCTCTTCCTCGTCTCTATTTAATAGTTCGGCTTTTAATAGCTCAAAGCGTTCAGGGTACAAAGCCCTATCAATAGACGTGATAGCTTCTTGCAATTCAGTAATAGAATATTCTGAATAATTTGGTTCCATCTATTAAACCTTCTCCAGTGCCTAACGCTTACATAAGCGGAAAAATATAGTTGACCAAAATGGTTTTAGGAACAAAAAACAGCCAACTATAATTTTTCATTTGATATTTACGTTAGGTTTTTTAGTTAACTGTATATAAAACAAGTGTATATAGCTAATGGGCCAAAGTAAGAATATGGAAGCTACTAGTTTAAAGTGTCCATTTTTATATGAATGTGCTTGTGCTGAAAACCAACTTAATAAAGCTCCAATTACACATAAAATCTTAAGAATGTTACCAAACCAGTGTTCATTAAGGAAACTCATAAAACTGGTGTTTTGACTTGCAAATATAAATAACAAAAGAGCTGAGGTACCAAATAAGAGACAGCTTCTTGATTCTGAAAATTTTAGTAAGAATAGGCTAAAACCATCTTCCATGTTTTCACTAAAAAGTGGATGCTTCATAGAACTCCATTTAACATCTAACAATTTTATAGGCCGCGAATCGAGCATACTTCTACCGATGTCACGCTCATGTTTCTACTTTATACAGTTTTAACAAATTACCTAAGGCGTTGCTATCAAAAGCTATTTAATATTTACAAGCAAAGTTAAGGCATATAAATGCGCGTTTCGCTCATTTCCTTGATTATGTAAGTAAGCAGCAGTTTGGCTGGCTTAATAGGTATTACAAGTATATGATATTGATAATTATTTGCATTAAAGTGTTTTAAAGGTGTGTATGAAAAAGTCTATGTTAACTCTGGCGTTAGTTACGGGTTTGAGTGGTTGTAGTACAACAGCTACGGAGCCTGATAAAAGCTCATCGCTTTATTACTCAGCACTTTATAATGCACAGGCAAAGCCTGTTAGCTCTGTATTATTAGAGCCTAAGTTATTAAATGCCGATGTGGTTTTAGTGGGTGAATTGCATACACATCCGGGCGTGCATTTATTTCAGACTGAGTTATTTGAGCAATTAAGCAAAAGTAATAAACGCACTGCCCTTTCGCTTGAGCAATTTAGCCGCGCGGATCAGCATACTTTAAACCAGTACGTTAAGAGTGAAATTGGTGAGCAATACTTAATTGATAAGACCCAAGCGTGGCCAAATTACAAAAGTGATTACCGTGCGCTGGTAGAGCTGGCAAAAACGAACAATAGCGATGTAATAGCTGCAAATGCCCCTAAAAATATAGTCACCTGTATTGGCAGGCAAGGCATAAGTTACCTAAGTAAACTTGATGAAACACAGCAGAGCTATATTGCAGCCGCTATTGATACGTCTCCCAGTGATTACAAGCAACGTTTTATGACCTCAATGCACCACGGCTCGCCGAGTCAAAACGAGAATTATTATGCTGCGCAAGTTACATGGGATGAAACCATGGGGGAGTCTATCGTTAACTATTTAAATAATCATAAAGATGCGCAAGTAATGCATATAGCGGGCGATTTTCATGTGAAAAATGGCGAAGGAATAGCGGGTGTTATTAAGCGTTTAGCGCCAGAGTTAAATGTTGTGTGGATATCGCCGGTAACAAGTGTGCAAGCTAATCAAAATGGGTATCAGTTGCAGGTTAACCCTTTGCCACCTCGTTATGTGCAAACACAGCATCAACAAGCGGCTTTTAAAGCGTTAGCCAAACGCGGCGAGCAAACAGTTTGCTTATAAAATGACGACATAGTTGGTGAATTTCTTAACCAGAGCTCAGGTTAACTATGTCGTCATGTATTTAGTTTAGTTATTTCGGGCTTGATTGGTTAGCGCAACCAGCGCTTTACGAACCTCTAACGGGCTGTTGCACTGGGTATTAAAGTTAATAAAGTAATTACGCTTTTGGCTTTGTATATAAAAACCAGTGGGTAATAAGCCGCTCATTATTGGGGTGTTATCAGCTACGCTGTAGTGCTGCATTAATATGAGCGACATAGCATCTTGATGGTCGTCGTTCATGTGGCTTATCATGCTTTGCTGCTGGTTTTCATCCCAGTTTTTTGCCTCATCCTGCCATTCGTTTTGCTCAAGCCAAAATATTTTGCCAAAGCCACCAATGTAGCGCACACGTACTACGTCTAATTGCCATAATTGAAAGTCGTGCGCATTGCGATAGCTAGCAGCTTCGGGGTATAGGGCAATATAGTTATCAAGTAAAGTGTGTGCTTGCTCACTTGGCACAACAGAGCCATCACCTACGAGCGTTACGCGGCCGTGCTCGTTTTGATCGTCACTGTCGGCGGCGTCAAATACGGTAAGGCTCATACGTGAGTCGTGCTTTAGATTTTTAGTGTGCTGGGCTATATCGCTAATAAAAAAGTAAACACGGCCTTGTTCGTCGCACATATAAGGGGTTACTGAGCCAAACGGGTAGCCACGTAAATTATTAGAAATAGTCGACATGACACCTGCATTGGTTTTGTAAACCAAGGTGCGTGCATCGTTTAATGCTTGCTCTCTCATAAAAACTCCTGACGTTGAGAAAAAACCATGGGTGCATCGTTATAAGGATGAGGGTTTACGTGCAGTTTCATGGCGTACATTTGTTGTAAGTTTTGTTCTGTTAATACGGTGTTTATAGACCCACTTTGCAACACTTTTTTATTGTGCAGTAAAATAGCGTCGGTTGCATAAAGGCTGGCTAAATTTAGATCGTGTATTGCAATAATGGCGCTGTTGCCCTGTTCTACGAAGGTTTTAACGCAGCTGAGCAAAGCATGTTGGTGGCGCATATCAAGTGCTGATGTAGGCTCGTCGAGCAGCATTAGTTTTGGCTCGGCCGATTGTGTAAAGGCGTTTAGCTGCGCTAAAGTACGTGCCATATGAACACGTTGTTGCTCTCCGCCCGAAAGCGCACTTACGCGGCGATTTAAATACTGGTTTAAATCCATAATAGCGGCGTATTTATGTACTTTTTCGCTTTGCATTTTTAATGACTCTACATACGGGTAGCGGCCCATTGCAATAAGCTCAAATACATTAAAATCAAACCCTACGTGGTTAGCTTGCATCATGACTGCGCGCTGTGTTGCAAGGCGTTTTTTAGCGTGAGAGGCCAGCGGCTTAGCATTAAAAAGTACACTGCCTGTAAAGGCGTGCATACCTGCTAAGGTATGCAGCAAGGTAGATTTACCTGCGCCATTTTCACCAAGTAGTGCTACAAGTTGCCCTTGTTTAGCGCTGCCATTAATAGCGTTTAAAACGCTGTGATTATCAAAGCCAACGCTTAGGTTGTTAAACGTGATCATGACCAACCTCGCTTATTTTTCACTATTAAATAAATAAACAATGGCGCACCCAATAGCGCGGTAATAATGCCAATGGGTAGCTCTGATGGCATGATCACAATACGTGCTAGCCAGTCAGAAAGTAGCAATACCACTACGCCAATTAGCATACAAAGCGGCAGCATATTACGTAAATGCGGCCCCACCATTAAGCGGGCAATATGCGGGACTACCAAGCCAACAAACCCTATTAAACCGGTAAGCGCTACAACCGCACCTACCCCTAATGCAACGAGTATAATGACATATAATTTAAGTTTATTAGTGTCTACTCCTAGGTACTGAGCTTGTGACTCGCCAATAAGGAGTAAGTTCATGGGTTTTTTTAACCGCCACAGGCCAATTAGGCTGATAAACAGTAACGGCGCAGCTTGAATAATCGTGCTCCAGCTTGCTCCGCCTAATGAGCCCATGGTCCAATAATTTATTAATCGTAGTGCGCTATCGTCGGCAAAAAAACTCAGTAGCCCAATAACAGCGAATGCTAACGCGTTAATAGCGACTCCTACCAATATAAGTGTGGTGATATTAATTTGCCCCTGCTGCTTGGCAATAAAATATACCAACGAGGTAACACCAAGCGCCCCTAAAAACGACGCATAAGGTAAATACAACTGAGCGTTAAAATTAAACTGCGCGCTAAGTGCAATAAACGCCACTGCAACCATTGCCGCACCTGCACTAATGCCAATAATAGATGGGTCGGCCAACGGGTTACGGCACAGCGCTTGCGTTGCCGCGCCTGTTTGGGCAAGCACCAACCCTACAAGCACTGCAAGCACAAAGCGTGGCAAACGTATTTGCATAACCACATTTATTTGCAGCGCATCAAACTGATTAAAGTACTCGGGCGCAAGCCAAGCAATGGCTAAACGCCAATCCCATCCTGCAGGGCCGTACCCAATACTTAGTAACGCCAAAGCAAAAATACAAACAGAGGCTAATAGCATCCATTTATGAGTTTGGCTAAGTGTTATAGGCACAAAGCGGCTCAATGCTAGGGTGTTCATAAGCGGGTTTTATACTCGTTAAGCTCATTAATTGCTGTGGCAATACGTGGCGACATACCAAGCGAAAGCAGGCTATCCATAACAAGTAAGTTACAGCTTTGCGCAGCTTTTAATAAGCGTAGGTTCGGTTGCTTACAAAAAGCCTGCTTGCCGCCAATGCTTTGTACAACATGCTTTGGCGCAACTAAAAAGTCAGGCTGGTTTACAGCAAGTACTTCGGTATTAATTACTTTAAAGCCTGAATGTGTAGCTGCTATATTAGTAATCCCCGCATAGCTAAATAATAAATTAGGGACGGTTTCTTGCCCTGCAGCAACAAGCCCGCGCTCATTAGCTGAGAGTAAAAATAGCGCGCTGTGTGTCTGCGCTTTGGCTTTTTCAGGTAATGAGTCTGTAATGTGCGTAATAAGTGATTGCGCTTTTTGCTTGGCGTTTAAATCGGTACCAAGGCGTTTAATTAGCTCAAGTAGCTCATTAACTGAGATGGGCTTTTTATAATGAATTAGTTTAACCCCAGTTGCCTCAATTTGTTTAAGTGCTTGGCTTCGCCCTGCTCCTTCAAGCGCTAACAAGGTGGTTGGGCGCATAGAAAGTACGCCTTCTGCCGCTAAATCGCGGTAATAACCCACTTGTGGTAATTGCGTAGCTTGCTGCGGGTACATACTAGATTGATCAACCGCTACAAGGGTACTTTGTTTGCCCAGCGCATAAATTATTTCTGTAAGGGTACCGCCAGCACTAATAACGCGCTCCTGTGCAAGTACAGGTTGAGTGACTAAAGCAAACAATATAAATAGGTATTTCATTACAAACTCCGGCTTTTATTTTTCGGCTATTATAACCAGTTAAATCTAAATGAAAATGATTATCATAATTAATTGATCTTAATTTGACTTAGTTGTAACATCCTCGCCATAAATAATAACTATTATCATTTGGAGTTAAAGTGAACCCCTCTACATTTAAATTTACTGCTATAGCAACCTTATTACTCGGATCGGGCACTGCATTTGCCGAAAACATAATTGACGATCATATTGTTGTGAGTGGCTCGCGCTTTGAACAAAAGCTTAAAGATGTAACAGGCTCAGTAACGGTTATTACCGAGCAAGATATAGAGCGCCAGCTAGCTGTAGATTTACAAACCATGTTTAAATACGATTCAAGCATTGCAACCACAGGCAGTGGTGCAGGCGCGCAAACACTTACTGTACGTGGTGTTGGTGGTAACCGTGTTGTATTTATAAAAGATGGCCGACGCACCAACGATGGTTATGCAGGCGGAGGGGGCTATTTAGTTGGCCGCAATTACTTTGATGTAGCAGGCGTAAAACAAGTAGAAGTAGCCAAAGGTGCTGCATCGTCTTTATATGGCTCTGACGCACTCGGTGGCATTGTGGTTATAACCACTAAAGATCCAAGCGATTATTTAAAAGATAACAGCAGCTATGTAAAAATGGCACTGGGGTATCAAGGTCAAAGTAACCAAATTGCTGCTGATATTACCGGTGCAAAAGACTTAGGCGACTTTGCAGTAAGCGCAGTTTATAGCCATCGCGACAGCGAAGAAGTACAAAATTACGACGAAAACTTACCCGGTTATGATGCAAAGTCGGACGCTTTAATAGTTAAATTTGAGCAACAGCTTGATGAAAAACGCACACTTAAATACACCCTTGATTATTTTAATCAAACGACTGAGCAAGTAATAACCCCCGCGGTTCAAGAAACCGATGAAGACGACACGAGTTGGTCACTGGCGCTAGATTACCATTCAGAGGTAGCTACAGCTGCGTTTGATAAATGGTACGGGCAAGTGTCTTATAGTAGTTACGAGCAGCAAAGTGACGCAATTAGTGGCGCAAGCACCTACACCGATTATAACGATTATCGCTTTGAGCAAAATATTTTAGGTTTAAAAGCGGTATTTAATAAAGGATTTAACGCAGAGAGTGCCGATCACGAAGTGGTATATGGGGTAGACGTCGACTTATACGACACCACTCGGCCACGTTTAAAAACGCGTGTTTTAGTTGATGGCACCGTTGATTTTACAGACCAAAAACAAAAAGCGTTTCCGGGGGCTGACACCTCTTTAATTGGCGCTTATGTGCAAGACAGTATTTCGTTTAAAAACAGCGCATGGTCGGTTATTGCAGGCGTGCGATATGATTACTACACCCTAGAAGCTAAAAGTGATGAGCTATATGCCGATGCGCAGCTTGATGATATTACCGAATCTGCTTTTTCGCCTAAGCTAGGTGTTATATATCAAGTGGATGATAACTTATCGTGGTATGGGCAATACGTACGAGGCTTTAAAATACCACCACACGACCAAGCCTATCAAAGCCACGGCGTTGAACCGTTTTATCAAATACTACCAAATGCCGATTTAGACCCAGAAAGCAGCGACTCATTTGAGCTTGGGCTTAGGTACGCAAGCAGCGATATTAGCGTAAATTTAAGTGCTTTTTATGCAGCATTCGATGATTTTATTGAAACCGCCGTAGTAGGTGTTGAGCCAACGTACATTCCTGGCGTAAACAAAACTCTGTATCAGTATCAAAATATTAGCGAAACACAAATAAGCGGTGTAGAAGCCGGAATTGCCGTGTATGTTGCTGAAAATATTCTGCTTGAGGCAAATGTGGCCTACGTTGATGGTGAAAATAAAGAAACTGATCAGCCACTTACCAGCATTAGCCCGTTAAATGGCTCAATATTGTTAAGTACAGAGCTGGGTAATATTAACTGGACCGCTGCGTTGCGTTTAGCTAAATCGCAATCGGATGTAGTACTTGATGCAAACGATGATAAAACTACGCAAGGGCATGGCTACGGCGTTGTTGATTTATACGCAAACTACGAATGGCAAGCGTGGCAGCTAAATGTAGGTGTACTTAACTTGCTCGATAAAGAATATGTACCTTTTGAGTTGATTGCAGGTCAATCGCAAAGTGCTGATTTTAGCCAATACACCCAACCTAGGCGTAACTTTTCAGCAAGGGTAAGCTATCAGTTTTAATTAGCGCTTAACAAATGACAAGGGGCGCTGCATGAGTATGCAGCGTTTGCCTGCCACATATTTACTCAAGTCAAATTACTTAATGGTGAGTATATTCAGGTACACTTCTACATACTTAATGCCTATTAACGCTTTATATAAACAGTGCTTTTAAAGCTAAAATCGCTGTTATTTATAAATTAATTAATCGCAAAGTCTTGGGTTTCTAAATAGCTGGGGGCGTTTTTAAAACATGCCGTTAGTTTACTTGCAAGCGTTGTATTTATTGCGCTGTCGCACTCTAATTCCCCGTTATACTTCCCCCTAGTAAGCGGCACTAAGCTTAACGATTACTTTGTATTTTATGAATTACCAAGCCTTGTTGCTGCGTTAGTTTTACTAATGAAAATGCATTTTTTGTGTTTTATTTGTCGTTAGCTTTTCAACATATAACGGATTTTAAAAGGTTAGTTTGGTAGTAAAACTGCTTTGGCATTAGCGTATTTACCAAATTTTGTGATTGACGATTTAGGGCTTACAAAAATAACTGTAAAGGGGGTTAACAGTCTCTATAGCAAAGGCATAGTAATGATTTACAAGCCATCAAAAGCAGATGGCTGGCTTAATAAACTCATGCACTCTGTGTAAAGTACTTATCAATTTAAGGTAATACAGAGTATTACTTAACAAAGCTGCGCTTAGCTAATATCGGCCACTACGCACCGGTTACGACCATGCTCTTTAGCATGGTATAGCGCCTTATCGGCACATTTATATACTTGGGCAATATCAGTACTATGCTCAGGCCAGGTTGCAATACCTATAGAAATAGTGATTGTTCCAATGGTGTTTATTTCTGTCGATTCTACTGTTTTACGTAAACGCTCTGCTATTTTATAGGCACTTTGGCTGTTTTCATTTGGTAGCACAAGAACAAATTCTTCACCGCCGATTCTTGATACTATGTCGTCTCTTCTTGATAGTTTTTTAATTATATTTGTTAGCGAGACTAAAGTTTCGTCGCCTTTATCATGTCCAAAAGTATCGTTAACACGTTTAAAAAAGTCGATATCAATTTCTAATATAGCGAATGGGGTTTGCTTTAGCATAAGCTGGTTAAGTAGGCCGTTTAAGCTTCTTCTGTTGTGCGTATCTGTTAAGGGATCTGTTTGTGAGTCATGGCGTAGCACACCTATTTGTGCTTGTAATAAAGTAACCTCTCTTAACATCGCTAACTTCAGTTTTTGACTTTCAAAATACCACGACTTCACGCTTTTAAGTTTTTCTAAGCTTTTTGGATCATCGAGTGTATTTGCGTTATCGGCTAATCGCTTTAGCGGCCTTGCTATAAAGTGTGCGAATAAACCAATAAAAATAAATGTGACTAATGCCATAGGTATTGTTTGTTCAATGACTTCAATAGTTAATGTATCTAGCGAAGAGAGCGTTGATTCTAATGGTCTTTGCGCCACTATTCCCCATTTAGATAAAGTAATGGGTGCGTAGCCTGCGAGCATCGGCTTATTTAAGCTATTAATAACCGTTGAAGTGCCTATTTCGCCACCTATAACAGCGTCAATCACAGCATTGTTAGCAATAACGTTGCCGATTCTGGCAGGTTCTGGGTGATATAAAATGCGCTTATTTGAGCTAACAACATAGAGGTACGAACCACCTTTGTAGAAATGTTGTTCTAAAAGCTCATTTAAAATATTTTTCTCTTTTAAATAAAGAGAGCCCCCAATATAACCTAAATACTTATCTTCAGAATCAAATAGCGGGTGCGATATAAAAACAATTAAATTATCAGCTGCCGATAAATAAGGCTCACTAATTAATGGGCGTTTTTCTTTTAGTGCTTCTATTGCTCCTGGAGACTGTATTTGTTGGCCTATTAAACTTTCAAAGTGAGGCGACGTCGCTGCAACTACGCCATGTAAATTAATCACAACAGAGTTAAAGCTATCCGTTTGATGATTTAAACGAATGGCTTCATCGTTTAATAATTTGGAGTTATTTGGTGATTGCTCAATAATTTTAGCTGAGTATTCAAGCTGCTGAAGCGCAGACTTTAAAAAGTTATCAGTTGCGGAGGCTAATTTTTGTGCATAGGCTAAATTACTTTTTAGCGTATATGATGTTAACTGCTCTTTTTGAACCTGATAGGTAGAATAAAAACTCCCTACCAATGTGCTCATTGCTGCAGAGAATGCGAGTAGCAATATAAGAAATCTTAAATTTAAAGCGGGTAGTAATTTATATAGCAAAGCTGCATTCCAAAGCACTAAAATTCAGCACGTATTATACGAAGTTAAGTATTATACCCGTTTAAGTGTTTATTAGTTAAGTCAGCTGACTTAATTAAATGCTTTTATGTTGTAGCCTTTATAACAATCGCTTTTGCGGTTGTTTACAAAAGTAGTTAAGCTAAATAAATATTTGCATAACATAAGTACGACTAAACCTTTACTTTGGAGAGCGTTTTGCTAAATAAGTATGCTGTATCGTCTATCGTTTTTTTATCTGGGTGTTTAATGCCATTACAATCTTCTTTCGCTAAATCAACACTTTCTCTTGAACAGCAGCTTGGTCAAAAGTTAATACTCGACTTTCGCTACTACTGTGAGCAAGGTACGAGTAAACAATGCCGAACGCCAATGACTAGTTTGCCAAGTGAGTTAGCAAACATAGTGACAAAGTATAATATTGGTGGGGTTATTTTATTTTCTGAAAACACTCAATCAATAGAACAAACCATTACGCTTAATAGCCAATTGCAAACAGCTGCAAGTAAGTCCAGTAGTAAGCTGCCGCTATTTATATCTATAGATCAAGAAGGCGGACGTGTAGCGCGTTTACCACGCGATGTTGCCACCTCATTTACCGGTAATATGTCGATTGGCGCAACCTACAAAAAACACGGTACGAGCTTTGCGACAAAAACAGCAACTGTTATAGCTAAAGAACTAAACTCGCTAGGTATCAATGTAAACTACGCGCCTACGGTTGATGTAAACATGAACCCTGATAACCCTGTTATTAATGTACGCTCGTTTGGTGAAAACCCAGCATTAGTGAGTAAATTGGGCGCCGCACAGGTTGCAGGATTTGAGAACAACGGTGTTATTACCTCGTTAAAGCACTTCCCGGGCCACGGCGATACAAACGTAGATAGCCATACAGGTTTGCCTAAAGTAAACCATGCAAAAGAAGTTATTTACGAGCAAGACTTAGCACCGTTTAAGCACATTATCGCCAAGCAAAACCCAGGCATGATAATGACGGCGCATATTCAATACCCTGCCCTCGATAGCACAACGTTCATAAGTGTTAATGGCAAAACGATGATAAAACCGGCAACAATGTCGCGCGCAATCATTACTGATATTTTACGTGGTGAGCTTAATTACCAAGGTGTTGTAGTAACTGATGCGCTTGATATGGCTGGCATTAGTAACTTTTTTACACCAACTCAAGCGGTAATAAATACGTTTGCGGCTGGGGCTGACATTGCCCTAATGCCCGTTGAAATTAGAACACCGGATGATTTAAACAAGCTCGATGACCTTATTAAAGAGCTTGTTGCAGCGGTTAAATCAAACCAACTTGATGAGCAAGAAATAGCACAATCTGCGATGCGTATAATTACGCTTAAAAATAAATTTAGATTAAGCACTAATTTTGACCCTATTACCGCGCTCATAAATGCAAAGCAAACAATCGGCAGTGCAGCACATCGCGAAATAGAAGCGCAGCTTGCTGTAGAGGCAATAACGCAGGTTAAAAATAATAACAGTACTTTGCCGCTTAATTTAAAAGCAGGAAGTAATGTTCATATTATTATGCCAGACACGCGTAAATGTATGGCAATGCAGCAAGCGATTGAAGCTATCAGCCAGCAAAAACTAAACTATAGCTGTAGCAGCCTACAAGGGTTTAACCCTGCACAAGCTAAAACACAAATACACGCTGCTGATGTAGTTATAGCCGGCAATGCAACGCCTAATCAAAGTGCGGTAGAAATTGGCGGTATGGATGATTTAAAAGACGATCCTAATTTTGCACTTAATAATGCAGAGCAACCAAAAGCACTTGAGTCATTATTAAATATGGCAAAAGAGGAAAACAAAAGCACTGTTTTTATAAGCCTAAGAGCTCCTTACGACATTGCTAAATTTGGCAATTATGCAAATGCTGTACTTGCATCGTATGCATATAATATTGATGTAGATAAAAACGATATTGTGTCTGGTCCCGCTTTTACTGCACTTGCAAAAGTGTTACTAGGAGAAGCACCCGCTAACGGCGTATTACCTGTCACAATAAAACCGCAAAAGGCGCACTAATATGAAACTCAATTGTGATTTAGGCGAAAGCTTTGGCGCGTGGAAAATGGGGCTAGACGATGACGTTATGCCACATATTGATATGGCCAATATTGCGTGTGGGTTTCATGCAGGTGACGCCGATATAATGGCAAGCACGCTCACTCTTGCCAAACAACATAACGTACAAATTGGTGCTCACCCAAGCTACCCAGATAAGCAAGGCTTTGGTCGGCGCTCAATGGTACTTAGCGAAAAAGAGCTTACAAATTGCCTGCATTATCAAATAGCCGCTATTGAGGGCATGGCAAAAGTACAAGGTTTAACACTTAGCTATGTTAAACCGCATGGCGCACTTTATAACGACATGATGGCTGATGAGCAAATATTACAAACCGTTATAAATGCAATTGCTAGCTACCCAATAGATTTGAAACTAATGGTCTTAGCGACTAAAAATGCCAATAAGCACATTCAAATAGCTAAAAGCTCAGGAGTTGATCTAATACTCGAGGCATTTGCCGACAGGCAGTACACCGACGACGGGCATTTAGTGTCACGAACACTTGAGGGTAGCGTTCACAACAAAGCTGCATTACTAAAACAAGTAACTCAGCTTTTATCCGATGGCAGCGTGACAACACGAACTGGAAAAAAACTAACGCTCAACGCCGATAGCTTATGCGTACATGGCGACAATGCTGATGGCATAGCGCTTATAAAAGATATAAAAGCCCTTTGTAACTCAGCTAACTAAACTTTTACACAACCTCAAATAGAAGCTGTAAACCCCCTTTACAGCTTTAACTCATAGAGTTAAATAAGAGCTTCATCGCATCCTACTGTTAATTTAATAATCCCTAACATATAACTACTTAGCAAATTAAAAAAAGTAACAACAGGGATAAAAATGAAAAAGCTTTTAACACTTAGCCTCATTTTAGGCTGTAGCAATTTAGCCTACGCTGAAACAAATACACTACAACTGCAAGACGTGTTTAATTTAGAATATGCTAATCAAATAGACATAACCGAAGACGGTAAAACTGTTTATTTTGTGCGTAACCGCATGGATATAAAAACAGATCGCAAAGTTGGTAATATTTGGTCTGTTGATTACAAAACCAAACAAATGCAGCCGCTAACCTCTGGCGTACATATGGATTATTCGCCAGTACTCTCTCCTGATGGTCAACGCCTTGCGTTTATATCAACCCGCGATGGTAGCAGCCAAATATATATTAAATGGCTTAAAACAGGTGCTATGGCAAAAATTAGTAACTTAACGAGTAGTCCACGTGCGATTACATGGAGCCCTGATTCTAACCAGCTAATATTTAGCATGTTTGTTCCAAGCGCAATTTCAGCGCCAGTAAGCTTACCAGGCAAACCAAAGGATGCAACGTGGGCAGAGCCCGCTAAATTTATTGATGATGTTTATTATCGTTCAGATGGTGGCGGTTACACACAAAAAGGTTTTAGCCAATTATTTTCCATAGATGCTAACGGTGGTAATGCCAAACAACTCACTCATGATGAATTTGATAACGCAGGCGATGTAAGTTTTAGTAACGATGGTAAGTCGCTTTATTTTTCTGCAAACAGGCACACAAACAACCAGCTAAAACCCACAAACAGTGAAATCTATCAACTCGAGTTAGCCACACAAAATATAACTAAAGTTACTGACCGAAACGGACCTGACGAGCAGCCCAAAGTATCGCCCGATGGTCGTTACTTAGCGTACACAGGTTACGATGATAAACGCACTAACTACGAAAACGCTCAGCTTTATATTCGTGATTTAAAAACAGGTAACACAACAAGCTTAACGCCAAATTTTGATCGTAGCGTAGGTCAAATAAAATGGAGTGCAAACTCCAAAGGCATATACTTTAGCTATGCAGATAAAGGTCAAACCGCCCTCGCCTATCAACCACGCAGCGGCAAGCGTAAAATAATAACAACTCAAATTGGCAGTGTTGCCTTTGGTCGCCCTTATTCTGGTGGTGACTTTGATGTAAGCGAAGATGGCGAAGTAGCCTTTACCCTTGCCGATACTCAGCGCCCTGCTGATATAGCAACAATTAAACGCGGTAAAGCGCAGCGTTTAACTACCCTTAATGCAGATGCATTGGGCGACAAAGCTTTGGCTAAAGTGGAAGAAATTTGGATTAAATCAAGTCACGATGAGTTACCTATTCAAGGATGGATTGCTTACCCACCAGAATTTGACCGCAGCAAAAAATATCCGCTAATACTAGAAATACATGGCGGTCCAGTAGCTAATTACGGTCCACACTTTAGCGCTGAAATTCAGCTGTTTGCAGCCAAAGGAAATGTCGTTTTATACATGAACCCACGTGGCAGTGATTCATACGGTAAAGAGTTTGCACAAACTATTCATCATAATTATCCAAGTAACGATTTTGATGACTTAATGACTGGCGTTGATGCGCTAATAGCGAAAGGCTTTATTGACGAGTCTAAATTGTTTGTAACCGGTGGCTCTGGCGGTGGCGTACTAACAGCTTGGATTGTAGGTCATACCGATCGCTTTGCTGCGGCTGTAGTTGCTAAGCCTGTTATTAATTGGATCAGCTTTGTACTAACTGCCGATTTTTACCCGTTTTTTGCTGATTACTGGTTTCCAGGTAAACCATGGGATCATATTGAGCATTACATGAAGCGCTCGCCTATTAGTTATGTTGGAAACGTTAAAACTCCTACTATGTTGCTCACTGGCGAATCTGACTACCGTACACCAATATCAGAAACTGAGCAGTTTTATCAGGCATTAAAACTACAAGGCGTTGATACTGCAATGGTGCGCATTCCTAATGCATCGCATGGTATTACAGCTCGCCCATCAAACTTAATGACTAAAGTAGCTTATATTCAATGGTGGTTTGATAAACACACTAAATAAACTCTGGGTAATAAATTTATAGCTCAAATAAAAGCCACTTCAAATAAGTGGCTTTTGTATTTACCGCCTTAGTATTCAAACTGTAAACCCCCTTTACACTTCTGTGACAGTTAAATATCGGACTTAGCTAAAACTTCAGTTAGTAAAATTTCGGTTTATAGCATTTTTTGTAACTTGAGTTGGTAAAAAGTCGGTTTGAGTCACTGTTTATAGCCTATCAGTTAGTAAAATTTTGTTTTATAGCACAGAGAAGTTAGTAAAAAATCGGTTTATAAATTCGCTAAGTTTGCCTATTAAAGCAAAAATCAGTCACTTACCTGCCTTTTAAAGTTGTTGTAAACGCTTTTTACAGCAAAATCACCCCAAATATGCCGTTTTATGAAAGGTTAGTTAAACTCTGATCTGTAAATCCACTCAGGTAGTTAAATAGTGATCCAACATGATTTGGCAAGGGCGTATTGAACTTTGGTGGGTTAATTTGCAGCAGTATGTTTGGTTTTTAGGCAAGGCGGAGCTTATGTAGTGTGGTTATTCCCCATGAATAGGCGATAACGCAGCATAAATACCAAACATGCGCTGCCCTTTGGGTTCTTTCTAGGGACGATAAACTCTTTGTTGCTCGGTTTTTACTTAGCCCACTAGGTTACAAACCTCGCGCCGCGATTTAATCGCCCCTAGATTGAACAAATTTCAATCCACAAAGATCAACACGCCCTAGTTAAACTCTGATCTGTAATTGTGCTTCAATGTTCTAACTTTATTTAAAGCAATAAAAAAGGGCCTATTGGCCCTTGAGTAACACTATCTAGTTAGGAATTAAAACTGGTTCATGGTGTTATCTTCACCACCGGCTTTTAGCGCGTTATCACCAGAGAAGTATTCTTTGTGCGTATCGCCCATGTTAGACCCTGCTAGGTCTTGGTGCTTAACAGAAGCTTGCTCACGGCGAATTTCTTGGCGTTGTACATCACGTACATAAGCCAGCATACCCATATCGCCAAAATAACCTTCTGATAAAATATCAGTGCTTAGCGCAGCTGTATGGTACGTAGGCAGAGTAATTAAGTGATGGAAAATACCTGCTTCACGTGCGCCATCGCGCTGGAAGTTTTGTACTAGTAAATCGGCTGCTTGTGCAAGCTCTGTTGCATCCATTTCCGGTGCCATAAGGCCTTTATTGTCGCCAAGACTTGGGTAAGCACTAAGGTCACGGCCTGCTTCTTCCCACTCTTGATACACTTGCTCACGAAACTTAAGCGTCCAGTTAAACGAAGGCGAGTTGTTGTATACCAGTTTTGCATTTGGTACGTGTTCTTTTACACGATTTACCAGTTCTGCAATTTGCTTAACATGAGGTTTTTCTGTTTCAATCCACAGTAAATCAGCGCCCGACTGCAAGCTCGTAATACAATCTAGTACTACGCGGTCTTTTTCAGTGCCTTCGCGGAATTGAAATAAACCGTTATCTAGGCGAGTTGGTTTACATAACTGGCCATTAATTTTCATTGCTGTGTCGCCTTCATTTAAGTCATCAACACCGTTAATTGGCGTCGTTTCTAAAAATGCATTGTATTGGCTTGCTAAGTCACCTGGTGTTTGCGACACAGGTACTTTTTGAGTAAGGCTTGCACCTAATGAATCTGTACGTGCCACAATAATACCGTTATCAATACCAAGTTCTAAAAAGGCGTAACGTACTGCGTTAATCTTTGCTAAAAAGTCTTCGTGTGGAACGGTCACTTTACCCGCTTGGTGACCACATTGTTTGGCGTCAGATACTTGGTTTTCTATTTGAATGGCACACGCACCGGCTTCAATCATTTTTTTAGCCAGTAAGTAAGTTGCTTCTTCGTTACCAAAACCTGCGTCAATATCAGCAATAATTGGCACAACATGAGTTTCAAAGTTGTCTATTTTATCAATAACAGCTTGAACATCGCCGCCATTCGCTTTTGCTGCATCTAGATCGTTAAACAAGTGGTCTAGTTCACGTGCATCAGCTTGCTTTAAAAATGTGTAAATTTCTTCAATTAATGCAGGTACCGATGTTTTTTCGTGCATGCTTTGATCTGGCAGCGGACCAAATGCAGAGCGAAGTGCTGCAACCATCCAGCCACTTAAGTATACATAGCTGCGTTTAGTTGTTTTTTGATGGCGCTTAATAGCCATCATCATTTGTTGGGCAGTAAAGCCATGCCAACACCCTAAAGATTGGGTGTACAGGCTTGTGTCGGCGTCATATGCAGCCATATCTTCACGCATAACGTCTGCTGTGTATTGCGCAATTTCAATCCCTGTACGAAAACGGTTTTGTAAACGCATACGGCTTGCGTATTCAGGGTTAATAGCTTTCCATGCGCTGCCTTGTGATTGGCAAAGAGTAGAGAGTGTGTCTGTTTCGCGTTGATATGTTGTCATAATAAAATCCTTCGAACGAGTGTGTAAATTATTTTAATGTTGTGAGAGTGGCTAGGAGTGTGTGCTCCGTTTCGCTTGATTCAACATTAGGCTCCTTTTCTAGATTTAGTAAATTTATAGTTGTTATTGTGGTTATACATTTTGTGAATGGCTAAAAAGCACTCAACATTGCCTTTTTGAGTTATTGTTGCCTTAACGCACAAGCACACAACAACATCGCGACCGTTTAAGGAAGGCAATTATGTCCCACACTCTCACACATTCAGGACTCAGCGTAGACACACAACTCGCTGATTTTGTTAAAAATAAATTACTACCAGGCACTCACTTAAGTGAGCATCAATTTTGGCAAAGCTTTGCACATATCGTTCAAACACTTACCCCTACAAATAAGGCACTGCTTGAAAAACGAGAATTGCTTCAACAGCAAATAGATGACTACCATCTTGCTAATAAAACGTGGGATAGCGTTAAGTACCATGCCTTTTTGCAAGATATTGGCTATTTAGTTAAAGAGCCTACAAACTTTGAAATTGAAACCCAAAATGTAGAACCCGAAGTAGCCCTTACAGCTGGCCCTCAGTTGGTTGTGCCTGTAAGTAACGCACGCTTTGCACTTAATGCCGCTAACGCACGTTGGGGTTCGTTATACGACGCTTTATACGGTACAGATGTGTTAAGCGAAGACGATGGAGCCGAAAAAGGGAATACCTACAATCCTGTTCGTGGTTTTAAGGTAATGGCCTACGCTCGCCAGTTTTTAGATAAAGCATTGCCGCTCACTAATGGCTCGCATATAGAAAGCACTAATTATTCAGTAGTAGATGGCGCACTTTTAATTACGTTACGTGATAGCTCTCAAACCACATTAGCTGACCCATCTCAGCTTATTGGCTATCAAGGAGAAGCGCAAAACCCAACTGTAGTGTTATTAAAAAACAATGATTTACACATAGAGCTACATATAGATCACCACCACATTATTGGCCAAGCAGATAAAGCAGGCTTAAAAGATGTAGTGTTAGAGGCCGCGCTTACCACCATTATGGATTGTGAAGATTCTGTAGCTGCGGTAGATGCAGAAGATAAAGTACAAGTTTATAAAAATTGGCTTGGTTTGATGCAAGGTAACTTAGTTGAATCGTTCAAAAAGGGTGATAAAACTGTAGAACGTACTCTGCAAAGTGATAAAACATACACCGCACTTGATGGCGGCACCGTTACTTTAAAAGGGCGCAGCATGATGTTTGTTAGAAACGTTGGCCATTTAATGACGAACCCTGCTATTACCGATGTGTACAATCAACCGGTATTTGAAGGCATTATGGATGCGATGTTTACTGCCACCGCTGCCCTGCACGACCTAAATAAAAAAACAGGTATAAAAAACTCAAGCGCGCAAAGTATTAATATAGTAAAACCAAAAATGCATGGCCCTGAAGAGGTAGCGTTTACTAACACTTTATTTAGCTTAGTAGAGGAAGCGCTAAGCTTACCTAAAAACACGCTTAAAATGGGTATTATGGATGAAGAACGCCGTACTTCTGTAAACCTAAAAGCCTGTATTTATGCAGCCAAAGAGCGTGTTGTATTTATAAATACTGGATTTTTAGACCGCACAGGCGATGAAATTCATACCTCTATGCAAGCGGGCGTTGTGCTTCCAAAAGCACAGATTAAGCAGCAACCATGGATACAAGCTTATGAGGATCGCAACGTCGATATTGGCCTTGCTTGTGGCTTAAGTCATAAAGCACAAATAGGTAAAGGCATGTGGCCAATGCCAGATAAAATGGCATTAATGATGGAGCAAAAACAAGCTCACCCTAAATCAGGCGCTAATACAGCATGGGTGCCCTCCCCTACAGCCGCTACCCTGCATGCAATGCATTATCACGATATAAACGTATTTATCGAGCAGCAAAGTATAGCTAAACGTACTATTGCGAGCCTTAATGACCTGCTTACACCGCCGCTAATGACAGACCCTAAAACGCTTTCAAAAGAAGATATTCAAAGCGAGCTTGAAAACAACGCACAAGGCATTTTAGGTTACGTTGTACGTTGGATTGATCAAGGCGTTGGCTGCTCAAAAGTACCCGACATTAACCATATCGGGCTAATGGAGGACAGAGCAACACTGCGTATTTCAAGCCAGTATATGGCTAATTGGTTACTAAATGGCGTGTGCTCAAAGGCGCAAATAAAATCAACAATGGCTAAAATGGCCAAAGTGGTTGATGGTCAAAACGAGCACGACACTGCATATACACCCATGGCAACAAACGAAGAAACCCTTAATAACAGCATAGCGTTTCAAGCTGCACTTACACTGGTTTTGGAGGGTGTAACACAACCTAGTGGTTACACTGAACCACTGCTACATAGCTACCGTATAAAATATAAAGCACAAAAAACGAATACGCTTTAACCGCTTAAGCAAAGTTCAGATTAAGTGCTAAACCAGCTTTTAAGCTGGTTTTTTATCGCCTAAAATTAGAATAACATCACTTTTAAGGCATTTTAAAAATATATATTCAAATAGGCATAATACACATGAATATCTAACATTTATTCAAACGTAAAAAAGCGTGTTTTGCATACACAAAACACGCTTTTTAAATCTTTTAGCTAATTAAATCTAATTTTTTACAATAGCATTGTGATAAATATTTTGTACATCGTCACAATCTTCAAGCATATTTATAAACTTATCAAAGTTAGCAATAACTTCTTCGTCTTCAATTTCAATATTAACTTGAGGAATAAACGTAATTTCGTCAACTTCAAAGTTAATGCCTTCAAATGCGTCTTCAAGGGCAGTTTTAGCTTTAAAGTATTCTGTTGGCGGTGCAAATACCGATATTTTACCGTCCTCGGCTTCAACATCGCTAACATCAACATCAGCCATCATTAATGCTTCTAATACTATTTCGTCGTCATCACCCGCAAAGCCAAGTACCGCATAATGATCAAACATATGTGCTACGCAGCCAGGAGTACCAATTTTTGAGTCTGTTTTAGTAAACGGTAAGCGTACATCTTTAATTGTACGGTTCGGATTGTCAGTTAAACAGTCAACTATAACCATGCAATTACCAGGACCATAGCCTTCGTAACGGGCAACAGAGTAATCTTCCCCTGCGCCACCGGCTGCTTTTTCAATTGCTTTATCGATAACGTGCGCGGGTACTTGGTCTTTTTTAGCTTTTTCGATTAGACGGCGTAGTGTTTGATTTACTTCGGGATCGGGATCGCCACTTTTTGCTGCAACGTAAATCTCTTTACCATACTTTGAGTTTACTTTTGTTTTTGCATTAGCTGTTTTGATCATAGAACTTTGACGAACTACAAATGCTCTGCCCATTTTGTGCCCCTAATGAATACGTTACGTTTTGCGGTATTTTACCAATTCAAAACGTATTGGGCTAGGAACAAACGTTATTTTGTAATTTAAATAACGTAGCACTTATTCTTAAATAAATTTAATAGTACGCTATTTAACATAACTCTATTTTTTCAGAATAACTCTCAACTAATGTCACTAATTCAACAAAGTCATGTAAAACGTAATCTGCCTGATCGGCATAAGCAGGCGTTGACTCTGGAGCGTATAAACACGCGCGCATATTTGCATTGTGCGCAGCTTGAATGTCGTAAAGGTAATCGCCTACATAAAGTAAATTTCTGGCGTTAATGTTCCAAAGTGTAGCAATGGCATTTAAAGCGCTGGGATCTGGCTTTGCTGGGGCATCGCTTCGCGTTAAAACTGTGCTGATAGGGAGTGGATTATTTTGTAATTTAATTGCCGCTGCTTTATCAAAATTGCGAGTAACAATCGCCATCGGAATATTTTTAGACTTTAAAGCATGAATAGCTTCACTCACACCAGGTAATATACTGGCATGTTGTGCATCTATTAATTCGTGTTGGTGAACTATATTCATTGCCTCTTCACGCATATACGGTGAGGGCAACTGAGCAATGTAATCAAGTAAGTCTTGCTCGCAAGGGCAACCTATTTGGGCCTTTATTAATGCAAAATCTAATTCTGATGAAACCAATGTTCCATCTAAATCAAAAATCACTCCAAAAATAGCCTCAACCTGAGTAGTCATATCATTCCCTGAATTTAGTTATTACTAAATGAAATTTAAACATAAAATTCTCTACTGCTTATGCCCTAGGCCGGTAAATACAAAGGGATAAATGAAACTAACTATATTTAAATATTAATACGCACCATTATCAATCTATTGATAACAAAGTAATTTAAGTGCTTGATATATCATGCGCAAAAAAAGGTAAATATACAAATTGAACTCACAAATTTTACGTAAATTTACAAATAACAGATCAAACATGAACGCAGTTTAAACGTATGAAGAAAACGCGCACATAAACAACTGCTGTGCGCGTCGGTTGGGGAAGTTTTAAATATTAATTTTGCTCAAAGCGGGCTTCGAGCCAAGTATCATCTTGAGCAAAGTTTAAAGTTTTAATCTTACCTTTGCCCTCAACGTTTACCATATTTACCTGAGATGGCCATAAATCACGAAGTGCGCCATTACTCATTTTAATTCCTTCAATGTTTTCAGGAATTGGTGCTTCTTGGTAAACCCAAAAAAACTTACCATCAACTTGTGCCCCTACAAAGCTAAGTGGTAAAGGTTCGCCACTTAACGTTTGTAGAGCAACATGCGATTCAACATACTTAGCAAAACGTTGTTGGTCGGCTTTATTACTAATAATATCAATTTTGCCTTTAAACAATGTTCCTACGGCGTGTTCGGTATCATGTAAATAAAAGCGATGCATTAATTCAACATTATGCGTTCGTTTATTAAAAAGCACGGTTGTAACTGACGATTTTAGTTGATGCGCCATACTTGGCGCAGCAACTAAAAGGCAAACAATAATAAGCAAAAAGCGCATTATTGCTGCTCCTCACCGTCATCCTTTTCGTCTTTCTTCTCATCAGTTTTAAGCTCAGTTTTAATATCTTGCATGATATCGCGACTTACTTTAGCTTTACTCTTTTCCTTTTTAAACACTTCAATACGTGAAGGAATAATACGACGAGGGTAGTTATTGTTTTCAACATCTACGTCAGCTGTTTCCCAGCCTGGGTCAACAGTAACTGATACAAGCGGTTTGTTTTTATCGGTAACAATCAGCTTTTGAACGTTTTTATAATTACGACGCCAAATTTCAGCAGGAATATAGCGCTCTTCTTTAGTGCCATCTTCATATGTTAGCTCTAATAAAATAGGCATTACCAAACCACCAAGGTTTGAAAATTCCATAACGTAATAGTTTTTATCTTCTTCTAAAGCACGCTCAAGCGTTTTACGCTCCCACGGCTCTAAGCCTTTTAAAAACTTATTGTACGAGTTACGTTCTTTATTGGTTACAGTAAAACGGTCGTTTTCGTCATAAAAATCGGTAACATCAGAGTTTTTCTCAACCCATGTTTTTTTACCTTGTGCGCGGTTACGCTCAACAAATAATGAAGTAGGTTTGTCTGCTTCAATATCACGTAAACGGCTGTAATCAATATCAGGGTTTTTAGTGTCTAAACGTAGTTGATATACTTTATCTAAAGAGATATCTACATGGTCTGTGGTGTAAAACCAGCCACGCCAAAACCAATCTAAATCAACACCAGAGGCTTCTTCCATTGTACGGAAAAAATCAGCTGGAGTAGGGCGCTTGTATTTCCAGCGCTGAGCATACTCTTTAAATGCAAAGTCGAATAAGTCACGACCTAAAATTACTTCACGTAAAATATTAAGGGCTGCTGCAGGTTTAGTATAAGCATTAGGACCTAAGCGTAATACACTGTCTGACTGAGTCATAACAGGCACTTGGTTTTCAGACTTCATGTAGCTCACTATATCGCGAGGCTCAACACCCCAAGGAATAGTAGGATCCCATTCACGACCAGCAACGCCATCTAAAAAGCTATTTAAGCCTTCATCCATCCACGTCCATTGGCGCTCATCTGAGTTAACAATCATTGGAAAGTAAATATGACCCACTTCATGAATAACTACGCCAAGTAAAAAGCGCTTTTCAGCTTGAGAATAAGTACGTGTACCATCATCTTGTAACTTAGTACGCGGGCCGTTAAAGGTAATCATTGGGTATTCCATACCGCCAACAGGGCCATTTACCGATTGCGCAGTTGGGTATGGGTAGTCAAAAGAATACTTAGAGTACACTTCCATTGTGTGTACTACCGCTTCAGTTGAGTACTTCTCCCATAAGTCACCACCTTCTTTAGGGAAGAACGACATTGCCATAACTAAAGGCTGAACGTCACCACCTTGCTGATAACCTTTTGCATCCCACATAAACTTACGAGACGACGCCCAAGCAAAGTCACGTACGTTTTGCGCTTTAAAGTGCCACGTTTTAGTTTTGTCGGTGCCTTCTTTTTCGTTTTCTAGCGCTTCTTCTGCGTTAACAATAAACACAGGACGCTTAGATGTTTCGGCTTGCTTTAAACGTTTGCGCTGAGTACTTGTAAGTACTTTGCTCGCGTTATCAAGTTTACCTGTTGCCGATACAATGTGATCTGCCGGAACAGTAATCTCAACATCGTAATCACCAAACTCAAGCGTAAACTCACCAGAGCCTAAAAATGGCTTGTTTGTCCATGCTTCGTAATCGGTATAAGCGGCTAAACGAGGAAACCACTGAGCAATTAAGAATATGTCGTTGCCGTCTTCTTCAAAGTGCTCGTAACCAGAACGTGCACCCACTGCATCTTCTTCAACAATGTTGAAGGCAAAGTTCATGCTAAATTCGACTTCTTTACCTGGTTTTAATGGCTCGTTTAAATCGATGCGCATTAAGGTATCAACTACAGTTACGCGTAGCTCTTTACCATCGTCATCTTTTACGCCACTGATTGTATAACCCAGTTCGTTGTCGCTCATAAATTGCTGACGACGTAATTCGCCTAAACTTAATTTAGCGGGCTTTTGAGCTGGTAGGCTTTCTAAAGTGCTTTTAAATGTTTTAGTTGTTTCGGCAATAGAGTCACTTTTAAAAATATTTTGATCTAACTGTAACCATAAATATTTAAGCGTATGTGGTGAGTTATTTTTATATTCAATGCTTTGGCTACCGGTAATGCGGTGCTTTTTTTCATCTAGCTTCACATCAATATCGTAATTTACACGTTGCTGCCAGTATTTTTCACCTGGTTCGCCAGCGGCACTACGATATACATTGGGTGTAGGAAGTGCTTCGTCTAATTGACGAAATTTATCAACAAAAGAACCTTTTGTTTGCTCAACCGAAGACGCCATAGCTGCACTAGATATTGCGAACGGCAATACAAAAGCACTTAGCGTAAGACCTATTTTTTTCATTTTTAGTCCTAATATAATTTTGTGAGCGTACTTTGACAAATATACCAGTTAGCTTCAATAAATTAGCGACCAAGTACCGTATTTTTAGGGTGATGTTCACTTAGTTTTTTAGATTGAAAAATACAATTATTTTGTAACAAAATACGAATAGATAAAAACTGTAAAGGGGGTTTACAAAATTGGGTTTTAATAATGGTTTTGATCGGTTAAATACAAAGTCCCAGAACTTAAAAAAATATCATTCATTTTATATATATTGCTAAAAAAGTATTGCTTTGGCATTACCAGGTAAACCATTAATCCTACGTATAAGTATTACTAATTCGCAACAAGTAAAATGGCCTAAAAGCCCTTTCTACTGAACAAAAACACAGTGAAACGAGTAAATAATTGGCTCAAATATTGCCGAACTTCATTAATATTCGCTATTTGTACGATAAATGACAAATAGTGTAATTTTAGGTTGATCTTTAGTGCTGTTTATATTTAAAATCGCCAACCTTTTTATTTGAGGCAAATAAATTCGTCACATTTATCCTCAAATTAATATCGATTACTAGCAAGAAATGCGGTGGGCTTATGGATTTTTACATCCTAAAAAAACAACAAGAACTAATTGCGATTCCAGCAAGTGAGAATAACTGTAAGCAGTATCTCGATTCGGGTTATTTTTATATCGATAAAGTAGCAGCGTGCAACGAAACTAATGCACTAAAGGCGCTACACGCAAAACAAACTAAAACGTTAAAAATTCCATTATTAATGGCACTTTTAGCATTACCGGTTGTTTTTTCAGCTTGGTACAGTTTAACCTAACGTAATGCATGCCTTAGGCTTGCATCTTTAACAGCCTTGGGTATATTGGCGCTCTTACGGTTTTATTAAGAGCGCGACATGAAAGTCCTCCACACCTCAGATTGGCACCTTGGCCAACAATTTTACGAACACGATCGCCGTGTTGAACATCAAGCTTTTTTTACATGGTTATTAGCCACTCTTGTTGAACAACAAATAGACTTACTTTTAGTTGCGGGCGATATTTATCATACAGCGACACCAAGTGCTAGCGCCGAAAATCAGCTTTATCAATTTATTAAAGACGCCAAAAAAGCATGCCCACTATTACACGTAGTGATTATTGCGGGTAACCACGACTCTGCAAATCGTATTTTGGCAGCTCAGCCATTACTTGCACAGTTTGATACTCACGTAGTAGGGCGCTTTGATGTCGCAACACCCGATGAAACTGTTATTACCATAAATACCAATGGTAAACGCGCTGTAATCGTCGCTATGCCATTTTTACGCGCAAGTGATGTAAGTTTACTTAGCCAAACCGAAAGTGGCCCTAGTTATGCTCAAGGTGTTTCAAAAGCTTACGAGCTTGCACTAAAGCAAGCTCTTAATGAGAATGAGCAAAACTCACCATTAATAGTTATGGGGCATTTACACGCAAAAGGCGGGGATATCTCAAGTGATTCTGAGCGTAACTTAGTAATAGGTGGTGAAGAGTCTATTTCTGCTAATGTATTTGGTAAACAAGCCAACTACGTCGCTCTTGGGCACTTACACAAAGCGCAACAAGTCGCTAAAAGTGATGTTATTCGATACAGCGGCACACCTATCCCTATGTCGTTTTCAGAACGTAACTACACGCACCAAGTAAATGTTGTTGAGTTTATTATTGATGAAAAACAACATATTAGTACAACTGTAAACCCCCTTTACATTCCGCGCTCTGCCGATGTAATTATTTTACCAAAAGGGGAGTGTGTACCATTAAGCGAACTATGCGAGCAAATTAAAGCGCTCGACACCGCACAAAATATAATAGCGCCTTATTTACGTGTAAAGCTTAAATCAAGCGATACCGACACCACCTTCAGAGAACAAATAGAACAAGCACTTGAAGGCAAGCATATTAAATTTTGTGGTATTGAACGTGTACGTGAGCAATCAGCGCAAAATGACGACAACACCGTATTTGAAGATTTAAGCGAAGTTGAAATGCTCAACCCACTAAACCTATTAGAACAAGCGTTCGCAAACGATAAAGACATGGCAGGGCAAAGCGTACCCGATGAGCTAAAAGCACTTTTAAGTGACGTGATAAACGAGCTTACGGAGCAAGAGCAACTATGAAAATAACCGCAGTTCGTATTCATAATTTAGCCTCAATAGTTGACGCTGAAATAGATTTTACTAAAGCCCCATTAAAAGATGCAGGATTGTTTGCCATCACAGGCGATACTGGCGCTGGTAAAAGTACCTTTTTAGATGCCATTTGTTTAGCCCTTTATACAAAAACAGCGAGGCTGCGCGGTGATAAAGGTAACTTAATTGAGTTTAACGGCGACAGCATTAAGCTTAATGATGCGCGAAACTTGCTACGCAGAGGTACATGGGAAGGCTACGCCGAGGTTGACTTTTTAGGGCAAGATAAACAGCTTTACCGTGCGCGCTATACAATTGCACGCACCCATAAAAAAGTAACAGGCAAACTTAAAGTAGCAGAGCACACATTAATTACCCTGCCAGACGAAATTTTAATAGCTGACAAAAGCCACACAATAAAAGAAGTTGAGAGTAAAATAGGGCTTAATTTTGAGCAATTCTCCCGTGCCGTACTTTTAGCACAACATGAGTTTGCTGCGTTTTTAAAAGCCACTGGCGATGAGCGAGCGCAACTTTTAGAGTGCTTAACAGGTACCGATAAATTTAGCCGTATTGGCGTGCGTATTTTTGAACGTCATAAAGAGCAAGTAGCAAAGCTTGAAGCGCTTAAAGCTGGTCTTGAAAGCTATACTTTGTTAACCCCAGAAGAACTTGAGCTACAACAAACCAAGTTAACCGATTTAAAAGCGCAAACCGAACACACTAAAAAAGAGCTATCCAAAACCGAAAAAGCACTTAACTGGTATCAGCAAGCTACAGTACTTGAGCAAAACTTACTGCAAGCACAGCAAACCCAGCAACAAGCAAGCTCAGCGCTTGAAAGTATCGTTGAGCAAAGCGAGCAGGCAAAACAAGCTAAACAAGCGCTTGAAATAAAAGATAACCGCAGCCGTTTTAATTTGTTAACCGATCAAAATACGGCGCAAAACCAGCAAATTTCATCGCTTAAAAGTGTTGATCATTTAGCGGTAATTAACGAGCGTAATACCGCGCTAGCTAAGCATACCGAGCTGCTTAATAACGCCAATGAGCAAAAGCAAAATGCAGCGCCCGTTATAGCCAAAGCGCGAGAGCTCGACAGTAACATTGCCTTGCAAACTCAAGCTGTAAAAGGTACTGAGTTGCAAATAACCAAAGAGCAATCTCAGTTTGATGAGCTCAAACAGCAGCTTAAACAAAGCAATAATGAGCTTGATCTCGCTAATACCGACTCAGCTAAAAGCCAGCAATGGCTTAATGAGCATGCACAGCTGCATGTTTTAGCAAAAGATTGGAGCTACTATCAGCAAAGTTTTAATACCTACTTAAATGCACAGCAGCAATTAACCGCAAACCTCACGCAAAGCCAAACTCTTAATAGCGATCTTGCAAGTCAGACTGAGCGTTTAAATACACAAAATAATAAAGTGCAGCAGTGCGAGGCGTTACTTACGAGCGAGCAGTCTGCTTTGCAGGCATTAAATACTCAGCTTAATGAATTTAATGCAGAGCACTGCGACGCGCAGCTAAAAAGTATTGATTACTTAAAAGAGCAGCGCGAGCGCTATAAGCAATTTAACGTAGAACTAAAACAAAGCACTCAACGCCAACAAGTACTTAATCAGCAGTTAAATGAAAGCCAGCAAGCCCATGTTTTACTTAATCAGCATTTAATAACCAGCGAGCAAGCGCTTAAAGGCAAAGAGTACGCACTTAACCAAGCGCGCTTAAGAGCCAGCGAAAACGTAGAGCATTTACGCACTGAGCTTCGCCCTAATGAGCCTTGTTTAGTGTGCGGCGCAACTGAGCACCCGTATGCGGTAAATCAAAATCAGCAATTAAATAACTTAATTACTGATTTTGAAAATGCTTTTAATATAGCTAAAAAGCAATTTGACCATGCACAAAGCGAGCTGCATAAGCACCAAACTCAACATGCCGTATTAACTGCTGAACACGGACAACTTGAGCAAATAATACAAACAGCAAAAGCCAAACAGCTCGACATTAAAAATACCATGCAAGGCGCACGCACAGAGCTTAACGACTTAACGCCTGATCAGCTTGAAGTAACTTATAAGCAGTTAACGGAGCAAAAAGCGCAATACTTTGAGCAGCAAAAACGTCAACGTACACTGCAAACTAAAGTAAATGAGCTACTTGCAGCACTTAAAGCAGAGCAGCAAGTACAGCAGCAACTTAGTAATAAACACCTTGAGCTTACACATCAGCAAAACCAAATAACGAGTAAGCATAGCGAACTAAGTGCGCAAATTAACGAGCTCGGTACAACGCTCAATAGCCAATTTGAAAATAGTGATTTTTGGCAGCAACTACAAGCCAATACGCTTGAGCTTACCCAGTTGCACGAGCAAGTTACGCAGTATCAGCAAACTCAAACGCAACTTGAGCAAAGCCAAAAACGTCAAGACACAGCTAATGAACAAATAAAGCAGCTCACACCGCTTATAAGTAACAACGAGCAGTCGTTAAAAGCACTTAATGAAGAGCTTGTAGAAGCTAAAAATTTACTAAGCACTGTACAAAGTGAGCGCTTAGCTTTATTTAATAACGAGCAAATAAGTGCAGACGACTACCAAGCAAAACTTACAAGTGCGCAAGAGCAACTGCAATCGCAGGTTCAAGCGAGTCAAAAAGCATATGACGACGCTATAAAACAACGAGATGAGCACGCCATAACGCTTAAAAATGTAGAGCAACGCTTACTTGAAAACAGCCAAGAGCTAGCAACGCTTGAGGCACGTTATAACCAGTGGTTTACTGACTTTAAAGCGCAATATAGCAATGCAACGCACGAACAGGTCAAAATTTTACTAACGCTTAGTAGCGAGACTATTAAAGCGCATTTAACTCAGCACGAGCAGTTAACTCAAGCCCTAACAGATGCAAACGCCGCATTAAAACAGCAGCAACTTACGCTTGAAAAACACAACAGTGGCGATAAACCAACGCAAAGTGCAGAGGCTTTAAGTACGCAACTAAGCAGCTTAAACGAGCAACAAACGCAGCTGCAAAATTCATTACTAGCAACTAATACCGCTATTGAGCAACATAACCAAAATGCGAAAGCGCTTGAAGGCAAACAAGCTGAGTTAACAACGCTTAAAACCCAGGTTGAACAATGGCACTTGCTTAATAAAGTATTGGGTGATGCAACGGGTAAAACCATGCGTAACTTAGCGCAAACACAAACGTTAAAAATATTACTGCACTATGCCAACAGCCATTTAAAAACACTCAACAAACGCTACGAATTAACCGCCATAGCGCAAACACTCGACATTGCAATTATCGACCGCGACATGGCCGACGAGCAACGCTCTGTTAATACACTCTCAGGCGGTGAGTCATTTTTAGTATCGCTAGCGCTTGCACTTGGTTTAGCATCGCTTTCGTCAAACAAAGTACAAATCAATTCTTTGTTTATTGACGAAGGGTTTGGTACGTTAGACAGCGAAACCCTAAGCATTGCAATGGACGCTTTGGATTCTTTGCAAGCACAAGGCAGAAAAGTAGGCGTTATATCGCACGTAACACAAATGAGCGAGCGTGTAGCCACTCAAGTGCATGTAGCCAAAAAGCCAGGTGGATATTCCACAGTTGAAGTTTTATAAGCAACATTACTGAAAACAAGGAGATACAATGCCAACGTTTACAGGCGAGCAAGCAACACAATACGATAGCCGTATAACCCGTTTAGTTCCTGGTTATGAATTATTACATCAGCTCACTAACGCGCAGCTAAAAGCAACGCTAAGCGATAATGCGCATATTTTAGTAGTAGGGGCAGGCACAGGCAAAGAAGTGCTTGCACTGGCTGCACTAAACCCTACATGGCAATTTACCGCGCAAGATACATCAGCCGATATGCTTGCTATCGCGAAGCAGCAATTTGATGAGCAAGGCATAGCAAGCCGCGTTAATATTCATAGTGGACCTGTTAATAAATTGTCGGTTAAAGCCGATGCCGTTTTATGTTTATTGGTAATGCATTTTGTACAAGATAACGGCGATAAAAAAGAGTTACTAAAAGCGATTAAAGGAAGCCTTAAAAAAGACGCCAACCTTTATATTGCAGATTTAATGCGCCCTGAAACTTCATTTGAGCGCGAAGCCCAGCTTACAACGTGCGCGCAATTGGGTTTAACCGAAACAGGTAAAACACAAACAGGGCACGACTTAGAAAATGAGTTTTACCCGCTTGATAGAATGCGCTTTAGCGAACTGCTAAATGAGTGCAAATTTGGCATTCCGAAGCTGTATTTTAAAGCTCTAGGTTTTAGCGGATATGTAGTTTAAGTTTTACAAGCTAAACAAGCACCCGCTATTTAGCACCGATAAAAACACCGAGTGAACAAACTCGGTGTTTTTATACGTAGGTCGGTTAAGCGAAGCGCCACCCGACGATCTAATATCCACATCACTCAAATCGTTGCTGTGCCAGCAACCTAACCAATCTCTCCAAGCGCTTTCATTGCAGCTTGTGCTTTATCTGTTTGTACAAAAATATGGTCGTGATAAAACGCAGCTACCACATTAGCGCTAATGCCATGCTCAGTCAGCTTTGCAGAGACTGCAGCAGTTAGCCCAACGGCCTCTAAACTTGAATGTACATTAAGAGTAATTAAATTATATTTACCCTCGTAAGTAATACCTGCTTTATCGGCGGTTTCAGCTTTTAAAATAAGGGTTAGCCCTTCCTCTTCAACATAAGTGGCAAGTGGCTCTAAATGAACATAATCGGCAAGTGAGCCTGCTAAGCAACAAAAAATATACTCGCCTTGCTTAAGCGCTGGCTGCATTGATTTTAATAATTCGTTTAACTCTAAAATTCCGGCCATGGTCGTTCCCTACAATGTGTTATTTAGTGATTTTTAGCTGCGCGACTAGTTCGCTTAATCTCGCAATTTTTATATTACTTAACTGTCTATAATCAAAATACGGGCACACAATAATGTTGTTACTGGTATCGATTGCAAACTCGTCGTCAAGCCAATCAAACTGCGCATGTAACTTACCTTGTTGTAATAAGTTTTTAGCGTGCGTACGACCGGCAATTATGTGTAACTGGTTTTTATTGCTAGTAGCTTTATTTGCGCACGTAATAGTAGTGTTAGGCGCGCTAAATAGCAGGGCAGTTTTACTGTTTTTTTGCAGTAAATACTCATCGCGATATTGTTGCCAAGTAGGGGCTTGTTTAGCAAATGAATAATGCTCACTTGGCAGGGAAAATAGCACTTTGGCGTAAACGTTAAATACCTTACGCCAACCATTACCACAGTGCTGGTTTATGGTATTTATTTGCTCATTTATAACCGGTTCTAGGCATTCGAGTATTTCAAAAAACGGCATTGGCGGCGCTTTTGCTACGTATACCGCCACGCTAAATTGCGTATCACCTAAGCCAACTAATTGGGTATTCAAGTTAGTTAGCCTTGTTTTGCGCTAAAATACGGTCGAGGTTATTTGCAAAGTTTTGGCGATCGGTTTGGCTAAGTGGCGGTGGCCCACCACTCATTTCTACGCCACTTGAGCGCATGGTATCCATAAAGTCGCGCACGTTAAGTATTGAGCGGATATTCTCGGTGGTATAAAGCTCGCCACGCGGGTTGAGTGCTTGCCCGCCGTTATCAATTACTTCACTTGCTAGCGGAATATCGCCAGTAATAACTAAATCGCCTTTTTCAATACGTTTTACTATTTCGTCGTCGGCTACATCAAACCCCGACGATACTTGTACGCGGCTTATGTATTTTGACGGCGGGATACGCATTGCGTGATTAGCCACTAAAATAGTCTCGATTTTCATACGCTCTGCAGCTCTAAAAAGTATTTCTTTTATAACAACAGGACACGCGTCTGCATCTACCCAAATTTTCATGCTATGGTCATTTTTATTGCTTTAGAATTAATATGATCCTATAGCAATTTTTTTTAATCGGCTAGCAAACTTTATACTCATCTATATTTAGATAATACGTACTATTTATGTAATTTAAAAAGGAGCTTACATGAAGGCTATTAAATACGGTTTACTTATTACAGGGCTATTTTTTCTTAGTGCTTGCACCAGCCCTCCTGAGGGAATAACACCCGTTAAAAACTTTGATATACAAAAATATAAAGGCAAATGGTTTGAAATAGCGCGGCTCAATCACTCATTCGAAGAAGGTATGGAGCAAGTTACCGCTACTTATTCAATTAACGACGACGGCACAGTAAAGGTCCTTAACAAAGGGTATTTAACGGATGATAAAAAATGGGATGACGCCGAAGGCTTGGCCAAGTTTGTTGAGGGCACCGACACAGGGCATTTTAAAGTCTCGTTTTTTGGTCCATTTTATGGCGCTTACGTGATTTTTGAACTTGACCAACCCGATTATCAATATGCATTTATAACCAGTTACAACAAAGATTACTTGTGGTTTTTATCGCGTACACCAACGGTTAGCAAAGAGCTTAAAGAACACTTTTTAACTAAAGCTAAAGAGTTGGGCTTTGCTACCGATGAAATAATTTGGGTTGAGCAATAAACAATGTAAAGCCCCTTTACAGTAGTAATAAAAGAGTCACCTAACTGTAAAGTAACTTAAATATATTATGGTTATATTGTGTGTACTTGCCGTGAGACAGTAAGTATTGGAAACACTGAATATCCCCTATTGTTGGCAAGCTATATAGCTTGCCATTTTTTTTGCCTAATCTATGGGAAAGTAACGGATCACGTTTTTACTAACTAAGTCCAGTTTAATGCTAAAAACAACCCACTTAGTACAACTAACACGCTATTTAAAACACTAAACCACTTTACGTAGCCTACTAAAAAATTATAAAAAACCATTATAATTAAGACACTTAGGCTCATAAAACCGCAAAATAGTAATGTTCCATATCCACCTTGAGTAACTATACAAAGCACCAAGCTTAGTAAAATACTGATCCAAGCTGCTAATAGCAGCTTTTTACGTTGGGATTCTGTAGGGCGTTTTTTAAATACATCTTTAAAATGATTATACTTAGCCAGCGCAAAACAGTTAAAACTGAGCAGGCATAGGCTGAACCCAAGTAAATCAATCATGGTTTTTGCCTTTTAAGGTTATTAGATTGACTAGGGCTGATTATTTTTGAGTTGTTTTTAGCAGTACGTAATTTTTCGGTTTGTATAAAAAATAATATACTAAATAACAAAAACAGTGCATCAAAAGTAAATAAAGCCCACTGTTTGTGCATCAAATAGCTAACTATATTACCGTTAGTTGTAAGTGCATTAATAACCGGTACGCTTAAACATGCAACAGCATTTATAGCTGCCATAACTCGCCATTGCAGTGTGTCGCGCTTTATAAGTGCTAAAAGAGCAACTGCTAGCCATGTTAAAAAGAACGCGAGTATTTCTTTATCGGCGCGCTCTGCGGTAGTTGGGCTAAGTAGTCTGTTAGCAATAAAAAATGCACACGTTGCCAGTGGAAGTCCCATAATAGTGGCTAGGTTTAACCCTTCAACTAGTTTTAAACCAAACGAAGGTTTAACGTTATTTTTAGTTCGCTCGCGAATTCGCTTAGCCCACATAATACAGCCAGAGCCAATCATTACACAGCCTGCAATACCGCCTAATACGTATAACCAGCGCAACAACCACGTAGCTAAACGCCCCGTATGCATTGAATTAAGCGACTCGTAAAGCGCTTTGCTGCTAGTTAGTTCGTCATCAGTTTTAGCGACCATTTGCCCTGTAGCACCACTAAATATTAAGCGTGGTGCTTGGTCACGTAGTGCTTTACCTGCGCTTACCAATACGGTAATTGTTGAAGCAGCCATATTTGGTTGGTTAACTTGTACGCGAGTAATATCTGCATGAGGCCACTTAGTATAAACCTGATCCAAAATGCTTTGAATCGGCACCATTGATGATTCGCCTTCGGCTTTATCGGTCATGGTGTTGCGAGGGGTTACATCGTTAAAAAAGCCACGCATGCCGTTATCGTAAGACGTTTGCGCAGGGTAGGGAAACAACATAAATATGAGCGTAATCATGCCCGTGTAAGTAATCATTAAATGAAAAGGCAGGGCAAGCACAGAGCTTAAATTGTGGGCATCTAACCACGTACGGCTACCTTTATTACGTCTAAAACTAAACATATCTTTAAAAATACGCTTATGAATAACGACACCTGAAATAATAGCAATCAGCATAAACAAGCTAGCAAAACATACAATCCAGCGTGCTGTTATTGCATCCATATAGTGTAGGTCAAAATGCAAACGATAAAAAAAGTTACCGCCTTTAGTATCTACAAAGGGCTCAAGCTCTTGCATGGTATTAGGATTTAGCTGTGTGTTTTGAAACTGACTGCGGCGCTGGCCAGGTTCTTTTGGCTTTGCATAACCATAAATTAAATAGGGAGTACGCGGCTCAGGCAGAGTAATACGCCAGTTTGGTGAGCTAGCACCATGGCTAGCTAGGTAATCGAACCCTGTAATTATTTGCTGCTTTTGCGCTTCTATACGCTGTGTTTGGGCTTGTACATTATGTATGGCAGGTTGATTCCATAGCGTTATTTCGTCTCTAAAAAAGCTAAGTGTTCCTGCAAAAAATATTAAATATAATAACCAACAAACGAGTAACCCTACCCAAGTGTGTAACCAAGTCATCGATCTAAAAAAGCTGTCTTTCATACCCAACCCTTTAGTAATACAAGCAATCCGATAAACGCACCTGTACTTAGTAAAATACTGATCCAAACTTTTCTTAATGATTTAACGCTAAAGGCATAAATAAATACTACGGCATAAATTAAAATGCTGATTGAAACACTAAACAGTACAGCGTCTTGCTTAGCTATTGGCAATACAAAACTTAATAACGCAGTACTTGCAGAGGTAAAGGCATAGCCACCAATTATGGCAATAAAAAAACGTAAAAATACCAAAACTCGATAACTGCTTACGCTTTTTACTATAAGCGCAATTACGTTAACCTTATCGAATGGCGCACTGTGCAAAGGTGCCTGCATAGTTAATTAATCCCTTTATTTAAAGCTGAGGATAAAACAAAGGCGCTATTATATATGTTACAAATACAAAAGATAGCTATTCTCATTTACGGCGACTAACTTTTAATAAATTATCCTTCTTACTTAACCTGAACCTTGGTTAACAGGTTTTATACGTATTGAATTATGGTGATATTTAAATTTATTTTCTCTAGCGCTGAAAATAGCTGCTCGAGATAGATTTATTATCCAAAGTTCAGGTTACTTAGTAAAATACTGATCTGTTATCGTTTAATGATATTGCACAGGCTGCATGTAAAGCTTAAGGTTAATAAACTGAGTAAAAATAAAGAGTGAAATAACGATGAGCGATCACGAAAAACTAAATTACGTAGAGTTTCCTGCATGCGACTTACCCGCAACTAAGGCCTTTTTTAGTCATGTATTTAATTGGCAGTTTACTGACTACGGCCCAGAATACACGGCGTTTAGTGGGCAGGGGTTAGATGGTGGGATTTTTCAGGCTCCATTAAAATCACTAACTCAGCATGGGGCAGCATTACTTATTTTTTATAGCGACGACATACACGCAACCTATAAAAAAGTAGAGACATTTGGCGGAGTAATATTAAAACCTATTTTTGAGTTTCCTGGCGGTTGTCGGTTTCACTTTACAGAACCAAGTGGTAACGAATTTGCGGTATGGGCGAAAGAACACTAGGCACTATAAGGGCTGTAGGGTATTGAGGCTTAAAGATCAGGATTTTACTAACTAATCGCCGTTTTAGATAAAATAAACCGATTTTTTACCAACTCATTTATCCTAAATGGCCATTTAGGATGAAAATTAAGCATTTAAGGCCAAATAAACATGAATAGTCACCAATTAATAGACCAAGTTAGTAAATGCGTGATCTGTGATCCTCATTTACCTTTAGGGGCTCGACCTGTAATACAATTTAACCCAAACGCACGTATTTTAATCGCGGGCCAAGCACCGGGTATAAAAGTTCACGAAACAGGCGTGCCGTTTAACGATGCAAGCGGAAACCGCCTACGAGAATGGCTTGGGCTAACAAGGGATGAATTTTACGATGCTAATAATATAGCAATTTTACCTATGGGCTTTTGCTACCCGGGTAGGGGTAAGTCGGGTGATTTACCACCGAGAAAAGAATGTGCCCCAGCATGGCGCGAGCAATTATTGGCTGCACTACCAAATATTGAGCTGACAATAGTATTAGGTAAATACGCGCAGGCGTATCATTTACCGGAGACTAAAAAAATGCCACTTACGGAGTTAGTAAAATCGTGGCGTGAGTATTGGCCAAATTATTTAGTGCTTCCACACCCCAGTCCGCGTAATAATATATGGCTTAAAAAGAATCCATGGTTTGAGCAAGATGTACTTCCAGAACTGGGTAAACGCATTGCGACTATTTTAAATAAGTAATACTTCTAGCATTAGGATTTATTGTAAAGGGGCGTTACAGTTAACTTAAAAATTAACACTCCAATTAAAAACAATAACAAACGAGGCTGTCTAATTTGAATGCATCTATATTAACTGAAGTAATACTTCCGCTCGCCCTTGCACTTATTATGTTTGGTATGGGTCTTGGGCTCACAACAAACGATTTTACTCGTCTATTTAAAAGCCCGCTCGCCATTGTTATGGGTTTAATAGGCCAACTTGTAGCAATGCCTTTATTAGCATTAGGGCTGTGTTATTTACTTAACCTACCAACGCCTATCGCTATTGGTTTAATGATATTAGCTGCCTGCCCAGGCGGTACTATGTCAAATGTAGTAAGCCAGCTTGCTAAAGCTAATTTAGCGCTTTCGGTAAGTTTAACCGCTGCCTCTACCGCAATTAGTATAATAACCACACCGTTTATTATTGGCTTTGCTATGAGTCAGTTTGCCCCAGCAGACGATGCTACTTTTTCTATTTTAACTACTTCATTAGGGCTATTTTTTATTACCTTAGTGCCAGTTGCTATAGGCATTTGGTTACGTCACTTTAAAAGTGATTTTGCCATTAAAGCAGAGCCGTTTTTTAGACGCTTCTCGTTGTTTTTTATGCTTATGATGATTGCAGCACTAGTAATAAAAGAGCGCGATTTATTAGTTAGCTCATTTAACGATGTATTTTGGGCGTGCATAGCACTTAATATTGGTTCAATGGTTGTTGGTTGGTTTATTGCTAAGTGTTCAAAATTAAATTTAACTGATTCGCTGACGCTTTCAATTGAGGTTGGAATTCAAAATGCATCGTTAGCTATTTTAATTGCTATTAGCTTTTTGAATAAACCAGAATATGCGGTTACCGGTGGCGTGTATGGCCTTGCTATGTTTATAGGGCCACTGCTATTAATTGGCGGGTTAAAGCTTAAAAATAAACGTACCGCTAGGGCTGTTAACTAGGACTTTTAATTAGGGCATGTTGACCAAGTTACTTTAATTTAAGGCTGCGGATAACGTAGCCGTAAACTCCAGTCTAAAAATACCACCTGTTAAATGTATGCTCTGCACCCATCGCGTCAACAAGTTGTAGGCTTACAAAAGACTCTTAAGCTTGAATATTGCACTAGGCGCTGAGCTTGTTTGCGCGAGGAGTGAAGCTTCTAATTACTAAGGCGCATTTTAGGATGGGATAAGAGTGTAAGTAATATGGGGTAAAAAAGCAGTTAATTATTTGGTTACTAAAACTGCGCCTCAAATATGAGGCGCTACTTTAAAACTTACTACTTGGTTTGCATGTTTTTAGCGCGTTCTTCTGCATCTATTAATGCTTGTGATTTAGGGGCGCGTTTTTTCTCTTCTATTTTGGGCTTTTCAGCCGAGTCAGGATCCCAGCTTGAGTCTAACGATAAGTTAGCAAATGGATTGTTACTGTCCGCTTTTTTAGGCTCAATTACTGGCTCATTAACTAGCGGTGTTGTTTGTGCTTGCTCAGGTATCGCGTCTTCTTTTTTAGGCATCGGCTTTTCACCAGGTAATGGTGCATCTGGGTTAAATGTACGCACCTCTGGTTCTTTAAAGTCTTGCTCGGTTGTATACGTAGTCGATTGAGCGTCAGATATTTGCTCTGGAGCGTGTAAATCTATAACCGGCTCACTCGCTGTTACTGGCTCAGGAGTAGTAATAACCGGCTCTACAGTGTTATGTTCGGCTTCTATTGGCGCAGATTCCGTTACTTGCGCTGTATAGTGCTTACGTTGTTTTTTTACTGGCTTTGCATCTGGGTCAAAGTCGCGTACCTCTGGCTCATTAAAGCTGCTGGCATTTTTAATGCGCTCTAAGGTTGTTTTGGCGGCGGCTTCAAACTCGGCGGTATTAGGCTCAGGTTTTTGTTTTACTTCGTTAAACGTAGCGGTACTTGTTTGCTCTAAAGTATCTGCTGGCTCTATTTGTGCAGGCTCAATTTCGCTTGTTTTCGATGGAGTAACTACGTTGTTTTGCTCATCTGAGATCTGCGTTGTTGTATGTTCAATATCAGTATTTTGCGCTGTTTTAGTAGGTTCCACTGACTCTTCATTTGTCGCTACGCTGCTCTCAACTGCTTTATTATTTTGAGTTGCTTCGTTAATGACGACAGGCTCAATCTTTGGCTCTTTTGTTGTTTGTGCAGGCTTTGTTGTTTTAGTTTCAGGCTTAGCTGGTGTAGCAATTTTTTCTGATTTAACTTCAGGTGGAGCCGCTATAGTCGGTTCTGCCATCGCTTTACTTTGTTTTGCACGGCGCAGGCGCACGACTACCATAGCGCCAATAAGTACCACTATAACAAGTATTAAAGTGGGTAAAAGTAGCGAGCTTGGGCTTTGTGCTACAGGTTGCGGCGCAATTACTGGCGCTGGTTTAGTTAACACCGGTGCTGGTTTTACAAGTACAGGATTTTCAGGCGTAGGTTGAACGTTTTGCTCTGGCGTTGCCGGTTTTACTTGCTCTATCACAGCTTCGTTTTTTTGCTCTGTAACTACTTGCTCGGGTGCTGCTTTTGTTGGCTCTGCATCAATTACTATTTCGTTACTGTTGGTATTTAGCTGATCGTTTATTTGTTGTTTTTGATCATTAGTTAAATTAAGGGTTTGCTCGTTGATGCTTTCTTTAACAGCTTCTTCAGTAGGTTTAATTACAGGGGCAGGTTCAACAATTTTAGGTTGTGGCTGAGTAATAATAGTCGGCTCAGGCTCTATTATTTGGGGCTTAGGTTGTGCTTGAATTTCTTTTGGCTTATTACAGTTATTTTTGTAATCACGCGCAGCTTTACGATATTTTTGACTCGCTTTATTATTACTATTTTGCTGCATTTCTTGTTTAATTAAAATGCACATAGCTTCGTTGTATGCAGCACTTTGCGCACTATAAAATAAGGCAAAGCAAAGGGTAAATCTAATTAGTTTTGATATCATGAAGTTATGCGCGCTTAAATATTAATAGTTTGATTTTAAGCGCAAAATTAAAAATTATCCAGAGTAATACAACTAATCAATAACCATAAGGCTACGATATTCATCGTAAGCAAACTGGTCGGTCATACCGCTTATATAATCTTGGATCAATCTACAACGATAATAAAACTCGTATGCCGCAAAGTGATCGGGCTCTTCTTGCATCGCATCTATTGCGTGTTGGTAACTATTTAAGTGCTTTTTAGAGAGCTTTTTAACAAGTCGCGACTCTATTAATAAACGTGAATCGCCATTGAGTGCACGCTTAAAGTCATCGCTGTTTAATTGAAGTAGCGGTTTGTAGCAATCGAGCAAACCATTAATTATGCGATACCCTTGTAGCTCTAACTTTTCGACTTCTTTGTTTGAAAATACATGCTCAAGCGCTACCTGCTTTAGTGTTTTAGTTACTGCATGTAGATGGCTTCTATCTTCTAAAAGCGCTTGGTTAAAATCGCCATGGTAAATAGGTTCTATATTTTCGATAAAGCGTTTTGCGGCGTGATTTACTAGCGGATGTAGCAATGCAACCCGCAGGTATATAAAAAATTCACTATTAAAATTATAGGGTTGTGCTTTGGCACGCTCTAGTGCGTAGTCTACGGCTTTGTCTACAAAATTTTGATGTTGAGCGTCGTCGATTAACAGATTTATTAATACTTTTTTATAACTACTTTTAAGCTTTTCGCACAGCAACTCAGTGCTTATTATGTCTTTTTCTACGGCGTCTTCTATGTCGGCTAAGCAATACGAAATGTCGTCGGCGGCTTCCATTATGTAACTTGCAGGATGGCGGCAGTAAGGCTCAATAGTGAGCTCTTTTTGTAGCGCTTCAACAAAGTTTTTTTCGCTGTAGTAGTAACCTACTTTTTTCATTAAATAGTTTTTATTTTGCGGAATGTCTTTTACATCAAGCCCAGCAGGGCGAGTGTATTTTAAAATACCAGCACTTTGGCTGTAGGTTAAATTAAGCGTTTGCAAAGAATGAATTATACGTATGCCTTGGGCGTTGCCCTCAAAGTTACAAATATCAAGCGCAAGGTGTTTAAAAACAACACCTATACCGGTGTTTGGTTCTTTACAGCGCTCGGGTGTTACGCTTGCTAGGTTGTTATTAAACCAGTGGTTAATAGCCGCTTCGCCAAAATGCCCAAACGGTGGGTTGCCTATGTCGTGCATTAGGCAGGCCATTTCTACTAAGCTTTCTAGCGGGCGCTCTAGCTCGGTTAAGCCGTAATCTTTTTGTTGCTCGTAGCTTAAATTAGCAAAAATACGTTGCACTATAAAACGACCAACTTGTTGAACTTCAAGCGAATGGGTAAGGCGAGATCGTACAGCTGCGTTGCGCTCAAGCGGAAACACTTGTGTTTTTTGCTGTAAACGACGAATAGCTGCGCTATTTATTATTCGACCACGATCGCTTTCTAGCGCCATTTGTAAGTTAGAGGTTGTGCGGTACATTCGTGCTGGCGTTATTTTTTTACTAAAATCTATGGTCATCTTTATACTAGTCCTTTTTTACAATTGATGACTGGCATAGTTTTCAGCACATAGTCATTTGTCTTTAATATACAGGGTTTAATCTATCAGTTTGTATCATAAAGTAACAACTTGCTTTAAAATAATTTTCTGAGTAATTGTTGTGCATTTATAGGTGTTTATAATGAAACAGTGGATTTTAAAGGCAGTATCAATTTGCCTAATGTTAGGCATGAACAGTGCGTTTGCTGCAAAAGAGCAAACTGTGGTGCTTGTATCAATTGATGGCCTGCGTTGGGATTATATTGAAAAACACGGCGCGCCAAATTTAAAAGCAATGGCCGAGCGCGGTGTTCGCGCACAAAAACTAATACCCGTTTATCCGACTAAAACGTTTCCTAACCATATTTCTATTATTACGGGCTTACTGCCAGTAAACCATGGCATTGTTGATAATAGCTTTTGTGATAAAGCGCGTAAAAACGACTGTTACAGCATGGGCAAAGCATTGGGCGATAGCACATGGGTAAAAGGTATTCCGCTTTGGAATTTAGCAAAAATGCAGGGGCTTAAATCGGCTACTTATTTTTGGCCTGAGTCAGATGCATTATTTAACGGCATGACACCAGATTACTTTTATCACTATTCTAAATACAGCGATTACCAAAGCCGTGTTGATCAAATTATTCAGTGGTTAAGTTTACCAAAAGCACAGCGCCCACGATTTATTGCGAGTTACTTTTCGCTAGTTGATAGCATGGGCCATGAATTTGGACCAGACGCACCACAAACGCGTGATGCGGTTAAACAACTTGATGAATTAATGGGGCAATTACAAACGCGCTTAAGTAAATTAGAGCAAGAGGTAAACTTAGTTATTGTGTCGGATCACGGTATGACGAGTATAGATCCAGATAAAAGCATTGATGTAACCACACTGCCTCAAGATGAAAACTTTTTAGTTAAAAATACGGGCCCACGTTTACTTATTTATACCCAACCTGATGCTAAAAACGCTGATATTGTAGGTTATAAAGCACGTTTACGAGATGCGTCAAACGGTCGTTATACTGTATTAACTGACGAGCAATTAGCAACGTATCATTACAATAAAGGCACTCGCGTAGGCGATATTGTAGTGCAAACTACAGCGCCAGCGGTATTTACCAATGGTAAAAAACCAACCTATTTAGGGACTCACGGTTATGCATATACCGAGGATATGGCAGCATCATTTATTGCTGTAGGCCCCGCATTTAAACAAGGTATAAGCCTTAAAGAAGTAAATAACCTTGATATTTACCCAGTACTTGCAAAAGTGATGGGACTTAAATTGTTAAACAAAGTAGATGGCAATGGTAAAACATTAATGCCAGCAATTAAGCAAAAAATCGTTGTGCATTAGCTTAATCTAAAAGATCGCGTAAGCGCTCTGCAGGGAAGAACATGTTAAAATTTTAAAGTGGGCTATTTAGCCCACTTTTTTATTGGACAGCTTATTTAAAGTTAGCAATACTTGTTTTTGTAGCAGTAACCGTGCGAATTGCATACGCTTGGTTTGTAATACCAAATGCAATACCGTTTACGCTCCAGCCAGGGTTAGAGAAGTAATCGTACTGAGTTGCGCTACCGTAAACGTGCGGGTAAGCCATTATACTTGCAAACTCGTTTTGTACGCCGTGACCCATGCCATCTACATATACACCGCCAGACGTATCACCTTGTTTGCGTGAATGCGCTAAACCTTGGTTATGACCAAGTTCGTGTACAAATGTAGTTGCACCACAATCAATTGCAGTGATTGAGTACATACGGCTGCTCATTGAGCTGTATAGATTGCCATTAGTGCCTTGGCCAACCCATGCTAAACCACATGAAATAAGCCCATTGCCAGCACTTTGACCAGTACCTAATACGGCAATCATGTCGGCTTTCCAATCGCTGCGTAAACCATCTACGTAGCTGCTATTTGTAACCGAATCTAACCAATCCTCAGACGGTGTTACTGCGTAGTCACCTAAGTTTTGTTTGCCAGCTAAGCGTAGTGTTATATCAACGCCATTTTGGCTATATACCTGATTACTAAAAGCAATTAGTTGATTTATTTTAGTGTCAATATTGCTAGTTGCAGCAGCTGATTGGTCGGTATATAAAATACCGATATCGATTGTTTCTGCTTGTGCAACACTTGCTGCACATAATGCCGCAGCCAGTGCGGTTGTTGTGATTACTTTTTTCATTATTGTATTTCCTTACTCTTGTTGTGGTTGGAACTTGTTTTTAACTTGGTTGAGCTCATAAAAAGCAGACACACTAAAGCTGCCTTATAGTGCGGCTTTAGTTGTTTTTTTATATTTTGATTATTGGTTAGCCATCAATTTTTGGTGCAAATATATCGATGCTTTTATCTGATTTGGGTTTTGGTGCGGTTACATCATGCTCTATGTGGCTTTTATATAAATCGCGTTTTGCTGCAATCCATCCGTACTTACCTTTACTTTCGAATACATAGTTGCCAGAAGGCGCAGTAAATTGACCATATACGGCATCTTTACCTACCGTTAAAACGGTATTATGCATGCGACCGTCAACACCCACTATTTTGCCAAATATGCTCTTATCGCCATTTTCAGACTCAACCACATTAGTCACTTCTGCGGTGAACGTTTCGGCTGTTTGCGGAATAGCTAAATCAAAATTTTCGCCAGTTTCTAAAGCCTGTAAAGAATTTAAATCAAACTCAATGTAGGCTTCGTTATGTAAGTCGGTAGGTAAAACTTTTGCGTTTATGAGCACTTGCTTTGCTTTGTCGGATAGGCGATTTACGGCATCAAATTCTTCAAACGGTAAATTGTTGTCAGGGGCAACAATGGGTTTAACGGTAATTGGATCTTTACTCATATCAATAGGTGCAGGGGGATGTGTATTGCGCGTTTTTTGTAAATCAATAGGAACAAAATCAATAGCAACAGGCGCGATAGGTTCGCCCGTTTCATCTGCATTAAAAAATAGCCCATAAACTGCAAATGCCGATAATGGTATAGCAATTAGTAAGACGACAGATCTCTTCATTTGTTTCTCTTTTAGTGTTTTTGGTTAACTGTTTGTTACGTTTTATATTATTAAATGGATTAGATCAAGATAATAAATGTAACCGAAAAGAATTAATTCTAAATTTCATAATTCCTTATAAAATATAAGGATATTTATTTTTGGTATGTTTTTCACTCTTTTTAGTATTGGTTTTTTGTAGGGTTTATGCGGCCTTTGGCGCGTTTGTGGGTACTTGTTTGTTTAGTTAAATACAATGGTTAAAAGTGACTTTTTGACGTTAATTACAATGAAAAATAAAAAGTGAATTTTTTTCACTCTTTGTAAACTAATCGCTAATTGCAATGCATTTATCGGGCACGTATGTTGTGTGCTGCATAAATGGCATTACGAGGGATTTATGAAGGTGTCTGATCAGTTGCTTAACCGAATTACAGCAGGACTTGTGGCTGTAATTATTGGTTTTTCGAGTTCTATTGCATTGATTTATCAGGTGGTGATAACCCTTGGAGGCACGCCCGATTTAGTAGCTAGTTGGATTTTAATGCTTGGTTTAGTGATGGGCACAACGTCAATAGGTTTGTCGTACTATTACAAAGTGCCTGTTTTAATTGCGTGGTCTACCACGGGGGCTGCATTACTGATTTCAAGTGCACAAGGGTATAACTTAAACGAGGCTATTGGCGCGTTTATGCTCAGTGCATTGCTCGTTTTTTTGTCGGGGGTGACGGGCTGGTTTGAAAAAATAATGAACCGTATTCCAAGTGAGCTTGCGTGCGCCATGTTGGCCGGCGTACTTGTTACCTTTGGTATTGATGTTTTTAATTTTATGAACGACATGCCTTTAGTGATTGGCTTAATGGTTGTTATGTACTTTATTGGTAAACGCTTTTTTGCCCGCTTTGCTATGTTAAGTGTGCTTATTATAGGTGTACTACTCGCTTGGCAAATGGGCCATATTGATACCAGCGCACTGCACTGGAAAATGAGCGAATTTGCTTATATTGAACCCGTTTTTCACTTGCAAGCATGCATTAGCATAGGTTTACCACTTTATATAGTTACCATGACCTCGCAAAATTTACCGGGTATTGCTGTTTTAAAAGCGCACAAATATAAAGCGCCTATATCTGCGTCTCTTAATGTGACTGGTTTTGTAAATATGCTTACCGCCCCGTTTGGAGCTTATTCTATTAATTTAGCCGCTATTACTGCTGCTATTTGTATGAGTGATGAAGCGGATGAAAATCATGACAAACGTTATTGGGCAAGTATTGCCGGTGGCGCATTTTATATTTTAATGGCGCTGTGCGCGGCTACATTAGTCGGGTTGGTGGCAAGTTTACCGCAGGCACTTATTTTAGCTTTGGCGGGCATTGCGCTATTTGGCACAATTGCTAATAGTTTGCAGCAAGCCCTTAGTAGCACTAAATATACGGAGGCCGCAATTGTTACTTTTTTAGTAACAGCATCTAACTTAACATTGCTTTCAGTAGGGTCTGCCTTTTGGGGGATTATAGCAGGTGTGCTTACGCTCCTTATCACCCAAAAAGACTAGAAGCTTTATTGTGTACAAAGAGCCGCTGGTGAGTATTTAAAACAAAATTATAGTTTATTTATATCATTAAAATAGCTTAACTAAGCTTATAAAAAAGGCTGCAATTGCAGCCTTTAGTTTTATAAAACAAGATTTACCTAATCAAAAGTATGATGGCGAGTTACACTAAACCGATTAAGTATATGGTGCATAATATACACAACGCACAAACTTAATATTATAGCCACCGATACCGAGCTAAACCGGTACATTGCGCTATAAACAAGATCTTGGCCTGGTCCGAGTGAGTTCCCAAATAAAATACCAAACGTAGTCAACACACCAAAACCAATACCAGGTATGCCTCCGCCTAAAATATGAAAACGCGCAAAAAGAAACGAAAGTATCCATAAAATAGCCATCGGAAAAAGTAAAAAATCAGAGTGACTATACAAAAATAGTTGCGATAGTAACGCTGCATTACACCCTATAAGCGTTCCAATTGCTCGCTGCCAACCAGCCATACCTGCGGCTTTCCAGCACAATGAAAACAAAATAAGCACAGAAGCTGCCTGCGCAGATATTGAGTCTTGTAAATCAAGAACCTGAAAAACAACAAAAGAGAGCGTAGCCACGGTTGAGCATAACAATACCTCATGGCGAATACTTTCTTTTGCTTTAGCTGGCATTACTCGCCCGGGTCTTGCGGTTACATCAGGAAATAGGCCATGCATTAATGCTCCAATAACAACGGTTAAAAATATAGCCAAACCATTAGTTAAAATTAACGGATAAATACTACTTCCTTCATCAACATAGCTCGAAAAATGTAGCTGAATAGAAAGGCTTATCACGCCTAAAGCGCCAAATAAAAAGGCACTACCGCTACTCATTTGGTAAAATAAAAAGCAAAAAACACCAAACACTAATAATGTCATAACGACTGGTAAGTGAGAAAACAATCCCTGCATTATCAGCACTATAAGCGCGCTAAATGCAGCAGATGCTATAAATTGATTTATGAGCCCACGACTTAACGTAGGTACCATGCCCAATATCAACATAGGATAAACGGTAAAAAATATACCATTAGGCCAGTTCATTAATTTACTAATAGTAAAGCCAAGGGTGCATCCACCTGCAATGCGAAGTGCTTGGCGAAGGCCATTAGAGTCTAATTGTGGGCCTTGGCTAACAATTTGAGTCATAAAGCCTCCATTAATAAATGTAGTGTAACCAGCTAATAAATCTAATTTGTGCAGAGCCAAACCATTGCCCAATTGTCGATTCGGGTAATAATTGTACTGTTGCACGTGACCCGCTTGGCATGTTCGCTATTAAGTCTTGATGATTTACGAGCTTTAAATGAATACGTTGACGCTGTGCATCGCGTACCCAACGATTGCTGGTTTCTGTTGTACTTAGTAAACCATTTGCACTAAGTTGACCGTTGCTAACACCTGCTTCAAATGTTTCTAGTATTGCGTCGTAAACTTCACCTGGGCGGCTATCAAATACTACGCGCGCTTGAGTGCCTTGCTTCATATTTGAGAGTGACTTTTCTCTAAAGTCGGCAACTAAGTCGGCTTTTTTAGCGACAATAGCTAATAATGGGCTACCTGCAACTGCGTATGCGCCGTCTAATAATTGTAAGTTAGCAACTACGCCGTCACTTAGTGCACGTACTTGCGTGTAGGATAAATTTAACTCAGCCTGCGCTAACTGGTTAGCAGCATGACGCATAGCTAAGTTTTTATTACCTGAGTCACCTCTAGCTAAAACCGCTTCAGCTAACTGGGCTTCTAGGGCCGCAACATTTGCTTTACTGGCCTCAAAGTTAGCACGAATGCTTTCAAGCTCTTGCTCCGATATAGACTTTTGAGTATAGAGTTTTTCGCCTCTGCTTTTTAATAGCTTTTGCTCATGCTGCTTAGCATTTGCAGCACTAATTTGTGCTTCAAGGGCTTTAACATTGGTATCAAGACGCTTATTTTGTAATTTGGCATCATCAAGCGCGAGTTGAGCTTGCTCTTTGGCTAAATTATATGGGCCTTCATCGATACTAAATAATATATCGCCCGCTTTAACTGATTGGTTATTATTAACTTGCACACTAGTGACTCGGCCACTAATTTGCGGTGATATTTGCACAACAGGGTGGTATACACGTGCCTGTGGTGTCACAGGCAAAACCATATCGGCCACTAAATAGTAAATAAATACTAAGATAAACCCTATGAGAGAAAACCTTACATAGCGTGCAAACTTTTGATCCGGTGTCATTTTTAGCCTTACTTATTAACTTGAATACATTTAAGGGCGTTTTGCTCTATTTTGATCAAACCAAATGCAATGGCATCTAGCTGCTCAACAGATAAACCGCTGTATAACTGATTTTTTATATCGGAAATGGTCTCTTGCAATGAATGTAAAATGGCATCACTTTGCTCAGTAAAATAGAGTCTTTTACTGCGCTTATCATGTTTGTCTACACGGCGAACGATTAACGATTGCTCCTCTAATTGCTTAAGCGTGCGAGTCAGTGAAGGCATTTCTATCCCTAAGCTATTAGCAAGTTCAAGTTGTGTTAGTCCCTCACCACGCATATTTATATGCATTAGTGCAGTCCAGCGCGACTGAGTAAGTCCCAAAGGCTCAACAGCAATGGTTACTGCTTCGCGGCATAAGCGATGAACTCGGCCCATATTACCGATAACTGTTAAATCGAGCGTCTCGTGAAAAGGTTTTTGTGTAGGCATAGCCATCCCAACATAGTTAGCAAGCTAACTATTTTATCATTACTTAGCAAGCTAAGTAAATATGTGTAAGTGCGGGAAGTGGCAAAATATTTGCTAAACCTCACCTGTAAAAAAAATGGTGAGGTTTAGGGAGTTTTAAAAGTTAAGTAAATTAGCTGGGGAGTATTGATCGGTAAGTACTTTTGTATCTGCAGGCCAATCTTGGCCGTCTTTAGTAAAGTGCATAAGTTGGCTAATCGCTTTTATATCTACACCGTATTTTACTAATTTAGGGGCGAGAGCATTTACACGCGTGTTAATTTGCGCTTCGCTCGGTATTGATTTAAGCCCCGCTAAAATAATACGGTTACTACGATTTTCGCGGCTTACATTTATAAAGTCGCCAAATACAGCGTGGTAAGTTGCCGACTCATGCTCATAAAGTTTACTACTTGAAAACGTATTTGCGGCAATAACGCCACCATCGGCTAATACGCTTTGTACTTCTTCAAAAAACTCTTTAGTGAGCAAATGCTCCGGAATATAGTCACCGTTAAACGCATCCAAAATAATCCAATCGTACTTTTGCTTTTTAATAGCGGCGCGCTTTATAAAAATACGGCCATCTTGCACGCTTGATGTCACTAAGTCGTTTTCTATAAAGTTAAAGTAATCGCGTGCAACTTTAGTTACTGCAGGATCTATTTCAACATTATGAATATTTGCAGTGGGGTATAGCTCATGAATAACGTTAGAAAGCGTACCGCCACCTAATCCTATAATAAGTACACTTTTAGGGTTGTCGGTTACTAAAAGGCTCGCAAACGTCAATTTTGTGTAATTAAAAACAAGTTTGTCGGGATTGCTTTTATACATGCAACTTTGGCTTGTTTGGCTACTTTTAGTATTAAATTTAAGGCAACGTAAGTCGCTCGTTTCTTCAACAATAATATTGCGATAAAGCGAGCGTTCTTCATGAATAACCTTACTAAACGCAGAACCTGAAAACACAATTAATGGCAGTAGCAAATATTTAAGCATGAGCAAGCCCCTTATTATTAGCCAAGGTATTAATAGCAATCGCTACTAAACCCAGTGACCCAAGCGTTAAAGCAAAGGCGCTAATAATTGTATTCACGTCAAACGCGAGTACAAAGTAAAAAGAGGTAATTATAGTACCCAGGGCACTGCCAAGCGTACTTACAAAGTATAAACGCCCAGCCACTTGGCCGCTTTTATCGCTATCTGTTACCAGTAAGCGCACAGAGTAGGGCGAGATCATGCCTAAAATAACGGTAGGTATAAAAAATAAAGCAGTTGACGCTAAGAGTGAGCCGTAGCGGCTATCTTCAATATGGGTAAATATAAATTCCATTATAGGCTGCGAAAATAATGTAATAGGCACAACCATAATGCTGGCAATTAAAAATATTAAACCATATTTGGTAAGGGATGCATTTTTAGTGCTGAGTTTACCACCAAGTAAATACCCAAAAGATAAACTAAGCATAAACACAGTAATTATACTGCCCCAAATATGCACGCTACTGCCAAAAAAGGGGGCAAGAATTCTCCCACCTAAAAGCTCAATGCCCATTATGCAAAAGCCGCTGCAAAAAGCTAAAAAGTAAATTAACGCGTTTGTTTTTATGCTCATGTAATTATCGTTATGTAACTTAAGTAGAACACTATACTAACGTGATGCATACAAAGCTGCTAGGGCCTGTTGACCTTTCAGGATTAAAATTTGTTCTAACTAGGGGCGATTTAATCGCGGCGTGAGGTTTGTAACCTAGTGGGCTAAGTAAAAACCGAGCAACAAAGAGTTAATCGTCCCTAGAAAGAACCCAGAGGGCAGCGCATGTTTGGTATTTATGCTGCGTTATCGCCCATTAATGGGGAATAACCACACTACATAGGCTCTGCCTTGCCTGAAAACCAAACATACTGCTGCAAATTTAACCTCGAAAGATAAATAGGCCCTAGGGTAATAATTAACCTAAGTTTAATTTAAAAAAGAAGTTTTGTTATAGCAATTTGTTAGTTAGTTGAATTCTGATCTATTTAGCTTGCCTAGGCCCTCGCGATTTAACACTTAAGACGCTTTTTCATTTAAATTAATTTTTTCTTAAGTTTTCTTTAAGTTTCACTCGTTAAGTTTAAACCCTGAAATATAAACAGGTTTAAATGAGCGAGCTTATGCAATTAGCCCACACTTCTACATCATTAGATTTAACACAAAATAACAGTCAGTTTATTAGTGCTCGTATTGATGATGTGCATCGAAAAAATCTCGAAAACACAGTGAAAGAAGGTTTTTTAGTTGCGTATAACGCTAAGCTTACTTCTTTTATGCCACTACTTTGCCAATACGTTACCGAGCAAGGAAAGTGCACGTTAGGGCTAAGGCAAGCAACTTCGCCATTGTTTATTGAGCAATATTTAGCATCACCCGTTGAAGATTTTTTAGATGAGAGCATTTCTCGCAATAAGATTTTTGAACTTGGTAATCTCTGCTCTACAAACCGAAGAGCAACACTTGCACATTTTATTATTGTTAACGAAGCTCTGCAAAGTGTGGGGGCAAAACATTTAGTGTTTTGTGCAACCAACAAAGTGCGTGCTTTATTGCGCTTACTTGGTGTTACGTGTACTGAAATTGCACTTGCGAGCAGTTTTGTAGTTGAGAACCCATTAAAGTGGGGCAGCTATTACGCCAACCAACCAACAGTATGCATTGTGAGCCTAGAGCAAGCTCACCAACAAGTACTAAATACCCCAATGCTTTATAGTTTGATGCAGCAAAACCACTCAAGTATTAATTCTTTGGTAAATGCATTGGTGAATGTATGAATTACTATAATACCCATGCAGTATCGCCATTAATTATTGCCCATAATAAAGAGCAAACACTTGAAATTAACGGTGATGAGTTTAACCAGCAAATACAAAAAGTAGTAAAAATACTACAAAGCTTTAACGGCAAATGTGTCGCTTATAAGCTCGATAATACGCCAGCTTGGCTTGTTATTGATGCCGCTACTGCGGTTTCTAATAAAGTGGCTGTGCCAATTGCTCACTTTTTTAGTGAACAACAAACTCAATATGTACTAGCGCAATGCGGCGCACATTTATTTATTAGCGACACGGCAAACCCTTTACTTGGGGAGCCGACTGCATCGATTACTTTATTTGAGTTTTACACATTATATATTTACGAAATCGTTGTAGCTAACCCCGGCAGTTATTTTCCAGAAACTCAAAAAGTAACGTTTACATCAGGATCGACTGGGCAACCAAAAGGCGTGTGTTTATCTGCAAATAGCCAAATGCAGGTAGCTCAATCTCTGTGCGATAAGATTAATATTAAAAAGCCTGTGCATTTATGTTTATTGCCGCTTGCTGTATTGCTTGAAAATATTGCCGGTGTGTATGCCCCTTTAAAAAGTGGCGGTGCAGTGCATTTAATGCCATTAAATGAATTAGGCTTTGTTGGAACTGCATTAAAACAGCCCGCACAGCTTATAGCTGCTATTGATAAAGTTAAGCCAAATACGCTTATTTTAGTGCCTGAACTATTAGCATGCTTAGTTGCTTTTGCAGAAGATGGGTGGCAACCGCCTAGTTCGTTACAGTTTATTGCAGTAGGTGGTGCGCGTGTCAGCGAAATGCTATTAACCAAAGCGCGTAGCTTAAATTTACCGGTATACCAAGGTTATGGTCTTTCTGAGGCGGCATCTGTAGTTAGTTTAAATACGCCCACAAACGATAACCTTCACAGTGCAGGCTCTGTGTTACCTCATATTCAAACCAAAATTGAAAATGACCAGCTTTTTATAAAAGGCGATTTGTTTTTAGGTTACTTAAATCATCAACCTCACGACAAAAACCAGTGGTATGCAACCGGTGATCTGGTCGAACAGCATCAAAATACCTTATTTATTAAAGGCCGCCTAAAAAACCTAATTATTACCAGCATGGGTCGCAACATCAGTGCCGAGTGGCCTGAATCACTATTACTAAGTCAAAGCGGTATTTTACAAGCGGTTGTGTTTGGTGAAGGTCGACCTTTTTTAACCGCCATTATTTATGCCGATTCAAAGCTAAGTAACCCGGTGTTAGAGCAATACATTAACGCTATTAATAAACAACTACCCGACTATGCACGAATTCAAAAATGGCATCGTTTAGCTGCCCCATTAAGTGTGCAACAAGGATTATTAACCACAAATAATCGTCCAAAACGAGATGCCATAAGTAAGCAGTACCATGCTGTGTTTGAGCAATTTTACCGACTTGGAGAAGTAATTAATGAGTGATTTTTTTAACACCCTTAAAGAGCAAACTAAACAAGAGCAAAACTATCTGCTTGCAGCACCTATTATTCAGCGTGTTTTTAAAGGCGAAGCATCACTTGAAGAATACGCCTCGTTTTTAGCGCAAGCGTACCACCATGTTAAGCACACCGTGCCATTAATGATGTCGGTTGGTGCGCGATTAACCGACGATCAAGAGTGGCTGCGCGAAGCCGTCGCAGAATACATTGAAGAAGAGATAGGCCATCAAGAGTGGGTACTCAATGATATTGCAGCCTGTGGTTTTGACAAAGAGACAGTGCGGTGTAGTCAGCCGCAATACGCTACCGAAATGATGGTGTCGTATGCGTACGACTCCATTACACGTAAAAATCCATTGAGCTTTTTTGGCATGGTGCATGTGCTTGAAGGCACTTCTATAGCGCTTGCTGATGGCGCAGCTTCAAATATTGCAAGCGCTGTGGGCTTACCTAAAAAAGCATTTAGTTATTTAACCTCTCACGGCGCACTTGATATAGAGCATGTGAAGTTTTTTGAAAACCTAATGAACCAAATAACAGACGAGGCGGATCAACAAGCCATACTCCATGGAGCAAAGTGCTTTTATCGTTTATACGGCGATATATTTCGTGGGCTCGATGACGAACCGTTTTTTAAAGCAAGTGCACAAGGCAAATTGTCATGAGTAGCACTTTATGTGTGCTCACTGGCGCAACAGGCGGAATAGGGCAAGCGATTGCTAAAGCCCTATATGCAAAAGGGTGGAAGTTACTACTTGTAGGGCGAAATACCCAAGCCCTTGAAGAGCTCAGTAGTGCATGCCCAGAAAGTGAAATATTTACGGGCGATTTAACCGACGATACAACACGCATTAACTTAGCAATAAAAGCCAAGCAACTCGGTGGCGTTAAGTTACTTATTAACAATGCCGGTATAAATACAATGCAAAGCCTTGAGCACACAAGTAATGAGCAAATAGACAATATGCTCGTTACTAATTTGTCGGTGCCTATTAAATTATGCCAGCTATTTTTAGGGCAGTTAGCGTATACCAAAGGCACCATTGTTAACGTGGGCTCATCGTTTGGCAGCATTGGTTACCCGTTTCAAACACTTTATTGCGCCAGTAAATTTGGTTTACGTGGTTTTACAGAAGCGCTCTCGCGTGAGCTTAACGGCTCAGGCGTTAAAGTGACCTATTTAGCGCCTAGAGCAACAGATACATCCATTAATAGCAGTAAAGCGCGTGCAATGAATAAAGAACTCGGTAATAAAATGGACTCGCCAGAATTAGTTGCTCAAGAGTTATTAACACTTATAAATTCGAATCAAACAAGGCGCTTTATTGGTTTTCCTGAAAAATTATTTGCACGCATAAATGGCGCATTCCCAAGCGTTGTTGATAACGCTATTGCAAAACAACTTCCTAAAATTAAACGTTTTTTAAGTTAACAAACACACAAGGGCAAAATTATGTATAAATTTACACTCGCATTTTATTTAGTACTAACAACTGTATTTGCAACCGCAGTACACGCAGATGAAACACAAGACTTAACCTCTATTCAACAAAAGTGGGCAATTGCTAACTACGAACTTGAAGATGATGCGCAAATAGATGCGTTTACACAACTAAGTGAGCAAAGTGCATTGTTTGTTAAAAACTACCCAAGCTCGGCACAAACACATATTTGGAATGGCATTGTGTTAGCCAGCTTTGCAGGCGCAAAAGGCGGGTTGGGTGCACTTGGTTTAGCAAAAGAGGCAAAAACGTCACTCGAAAATGCACTCTCAATTGATGGCACTGCATTAAATGGCTCAGCTTACGCAAGCCTTGCAACGCTTTATAGCAAAGTACCTGGTTGGCCAATTGGTTTTGGTGATGACGATAAAGCTGAAAAATTATTTAAACAAGCGCTCGCTTTTAATCTCGAAGGCATTGATACTAATTACTTATACGGTGAATACTTGTATGACGAAGGCGATTATAAACAAGCTAAAGCACGACTACTTGTAGCACAAGCTGCGGGCATTCGTGATACTCGTGCAAAAGCAGATGAATATCGCCAACAAGCAATAAGCCAGCTATTGGTAAAAGTAGATAAAAAACTAAAAAGATAAACACATAATGCATTTATTACTCGTTGAGGACGATCATTTAGTGGCGCAAGGACTTATTCGCTCTTTGCGTCAAGAGGGCTACAGCGTAGAGCATAGTGGCACAGTAAAACACGCCTTAGAGTGCCTTTCTAGTGGTGAAATTGAGCTTGTTATTCTCGATTTAGGATTACCTGATGGCGACGGCTCGCAAGTTTTAAAGCATATTAAAGCACAAAAAAAAGTAATACCGGTGGTTATTTTAACTGCTCGCGGCAGTATTGACGACAAAGTCCAAGGGCTCGATATGGGGGCAGACGATTACCTTGCAAAGCCGTTTGATCCCGCTGAGCTATTTGCCCGTTTACGTGTAGCAAGTCGGCGCATTAACCAAACACAATCAAGCTTATTGCGCTGTGGTGATGTAGTAATGGATACATCTGCTCATACAGTTACACTAAGTGGGCAGTCACTTACACTACCGCGAAAAGAATACATGCTTTTAAAAGCGCTGATGGAAAATCAGGGAAGGGTGCAATCAAAACAACAACTCGAAAATAAACTTTACCAATGGGGTGAAGAAGTTGGCTCTAATGCCATAGAGGTCCATATTCATCATCTTCGTAAAAAATTCCCTAGCGATTTTATTAAAACCTTACGTGGCATTGGCTACGTAGTTGGTAAGCGTTAGGGTGTGTTTATCTTTCGAGGTTGAAAATGTCTATTCGTAAACGTCTGACCTTAATTTTACTTTCAATGATGGTGTTAACTTGCTTTTTAGCTTTAGTAAAAGGCTATCAAAAAAGCATGCACCACGGCGAAAACTTGCTTGATAATGAACTTAAAATAGTGGCTGGCGTTTTAATTGAGCAACCATTGGTACTAAGCACAAATGCAGTACAAGTAAGTAATAATAGCGCTCAGTTGTTGTATCAAATTTGGCAAAATAATAATTTACTTAGTGGCTCATCGAGTTTATCAAATAACCAAATTAGTTTTAGCGAGGGCTTTCAAACGGGCAATGTAGCAGGGCAGCGTATGCGGGTATTTGTGATGAGTAAAAACACCCGTAAAGTCATCGTTGCTGAACCTATGGCAAAGCGGTTTGAATTAGCTGAAGCCGTTATTTTATCTGCAATGTTACCTATGCTATGGGCAGTCCCTCTGCTTGCTATTTTTATTAGCTTTTTTGTTAAATACGCATTAGCCCCTCTTACCCGATTATCTAAGCAGTTGGCGTCTCGCCAAGCTAACGACTTTACGCCAATTAACTGGCAAGTAACCGATGAAGAAATCAAACCTGTTATTAATCGTTTAAATGATTTATTTAAACGAGTAGAAACTGCCTACTTACGGGAGCGCTTTTTTGCCTCAGATGCAGCTCACGAATTACGTACCCCGCTCAGTAGTTTAAAAATTAATGTACACAATTTAGCTAGTAAGCAAAACAACTCGCAAGACCATCAAGAATTACAAGCCATGTCGCAGGGCATTAATCGCTTAAGTAATATTGTTGAACAAATGCTAATTTTAGGGCGTACTCAGCCTGAACAATGGCAGAGGCAGTTTAGCGAGCAGTCATTGCTAGCGATTACTCAGCAAGTTGTATCGGAGCAATACGACAAAATAGATGAAAAAAACCAAACTATTAGTCTTGAAGGTGATGATTTTGTAATTAATGGTGATGAGTTTACATTAACCACACTCATCGCTAATTTACTTAGCAATGCCATAAAATACACCCCCAATAATGGTCAAATAATAATTAAATTAGCATCAAGTAATAACAGCTATAGTTGGCAAATTGATGATTCTGGTGCGGGCATGACTGAAGAGCAAAAAGACCGAATATTTAATCGCTTTTATCGTGTGGGTGGCGATCAACATCCATCAGGCGAGCAAGGTGCGGGTTTAGGTATGGCGATTGTTCAACATATAATTGCTATTTATGGCGCAAGTATTCATTTAGCGAATAGCCCTTTAGGCGGACTAACCGTTAAGGTTACTTTTACAGGAGTAAAAAGTGACTAAACGTTTATTCAATCAATGTCTTTGTTGTTTGCTATTTTTGTCGTTTAACGCGGCGAGTAAAGAGTACCTTATTATTTTAAAAGATCATTTGTTTTATCCCTCGCAAATAATTATTCCCGCAAATAAAAAAGTAAAACTATTGATAGAAAACCAAGACAGCACACCAGAAGAGTTTGATAGCTTTGATCTAAACAGAGAAAAAGTACTCTACCCAAATCGTAAAAGCATTATTTATATAGGACCGCTAAGTAAAGGGCATTACGAGTTTTTTGGTGAGTTTTCGCCAAATACAGCAAGGGGCGTTATTATAGTTAACGATGAAGGGGCGCAGCATGCTAATAACTAGTTTAGTCATGAGCCTTAACCAATTACTACCAGTGGCTATTTTATTAGTATTACTACAAGTAGTTAAAAAACAGAGCTCTTTAAAAATAGGGTCTGCTTTATTAATAGGCGCGATAATGTCGTTTTTGTACATGCAAAGTGCGTCGTGGGTGAGCCAGTGGTTTGAACACCAAGGGTTAGAGTACTCACAAATAGGGCTATGTATCACTATATTTATTGCTGTATTGGTATTTGCACTAAAGCAAAAGTCAGCGGCATTTTATATCGCAGTTATAAGCACAATAACGCTGTATTTAAGCCATTATATTATTTACCTCACCAGTTTTTGGCAAAATAATGATGCAGGGCAAAGCTTATTTATTGGCACTTTATTAGGTGTGGGAATTTGTTTAAGTTTTAGCGTATTGCTGTACTTTTTAATGAATGCAATTAAGCACCGTTTTGGTATGTATCCGCTTTTTACTTTGCTTGCTTTTAACAGCGCGGCTAAGTTACTAGTTGCACTGGATTTGGCAAGCCAAATAGATTTAATTACAAACACCTCAACAGTGTGGGATTTACGTGATTTGCTAAACGAAAACTCTGAGCTAGGCCGCGTATTGCGTGCTCTTGTTGGTTACGAGGCCACTCCCGATTTAATGAGTGTACTTATATATAGTACAAGCAGCGTGTTATTTTTATTACTTTGTTATGTTATTTCGGCTCCAATAACTAAGGAACGTGTATGAAAGCACTCAACCTATATTTAGCGCTTAGTTTTACCGCTCTTTGTTTGTTGGTATTCTCAATCCAAGCAAAGGCCGATGGTATTGTTGTTGATAAGGTATATCACCCCTATGTTTTGCCTTTTGAGCGTGAGTTTGAGTGGCGATTAGTGTCGCACCAAACAGATAGTGGCAACATACTAGCGCAGCGTTTGGGTGGCGGTGGTGCTATTAACGATACAATGGCACTCGAAGGCTATTTAGTTGGTGAGCGAGACGACAACGGCGACTTTGGATTAGAAGCTTATGAGCTTGAGCTACGTTGGCAATTAATTGAACAAGGTAAATTATGGGCTGATTGGGGCGCGTTATTTGAGCTTGAAAAAAAGCATAACGAAGATGTGTATGAGGCAACTTCGGGTTTTGTGATCGAAAAAGAATTTGGAAAAACAAGTCTTACGCTAAATGCTTTTTTGGTTTATGAGTGGGGGCAAGACATTAAAAACGAATGGGAAAGTGAGTTTAGAGCACAATATCGCTATCGATATCGCTCTGCTTTCCAGCCTTCTATAGAGGTTTACGTAGGTGAAGACTTTATTGGTATAGGGCCTGGCTTTATAGGTTTACAGCGCTTTGATGGGCAAAAGCAATTAAAATGGGAAGCGGGTTTCATCACTGAGATAAGCCAATCAGAAAAAAACCATAGTTTTAGGCTCGCATTAGAATTTGAATTTTAATAACAACTAAAAGTAGTTTTGGTTGTTTATTATTCTGATTATAGATAGGTACTTGACATATTATTTAAACTCTATATAGTGGGCCGCAGCTAGAAAGAAAGCATGTAAGCTATAAATCTCCATTTCGATATAAGTAATACTTGTAGTACCGTCCTGAAGTTTTTAAAGTACCATCTCATTTTTTGCTACACCCGCTCTTATGAGCATATTTTTATTTTTATTTCAGGATATTACAATGTCTAACATCGTATCAGGTACAGTTAAGTGGTTTAACGAGTCTAAAGGTTTTGGTTTCATCGAGCAAGAAAATGGCCCAGACGTTTTCGCACATTTCTCAGCAATCAAAAGCGAAGGTTTCAAAACTTTAGCTGAAGGCCAACGTGTAGAGTTTACTCTTTCACAAGGTCAAAAAGGTCCACAAGCTGATAACATCACAGCTGTATAATTTTACTTTTTAAGTAAAATGAAAAAAAGCGCTTAAGGCGCTTTTTTTGTGTCTGAAATTTGACTCAAACCAAGCAACGCCCATTATCAATGTAAATTAACTAAATGATATTGCTATTATTTAGCCCCTCCTAATATTCGTTTTTCTATTCTTCTAAGTCATTGCGCTAATGCAAGTGAGTTTAAGCTTGTAATTTATACCGAACATTTCTCCCTTATAATTTCAAAACAACAAATTCAAAACGACAAAGATCAGCTTGTTGGTATTACTCTCGATATCGTAAAAGATATTTGCACAGCTATTGATATAACCTGCGAGTTTAAATTGCTTCCTTGGAAGCGTGCTTATAACTTAGTTTAAAAGCCCCTTACTTTGGCATTGTTTCAATAATTAAAAACATCGAACGTGACCCATCATTTTATTGGGCTGGGCCGCTGGCGCGAGTCAAACTTTCTTTTATAAGCTCAAAGCTGATAAGTAAGTTATAACAATTCCATTAAGTATGCGGTCTAAATTTTACGCCGAAAAAACAATTCAGCTCTAGGCGTATATAAAATTGGTTTTAAAGCGGGCGAAAACTTACTAATATTTGGAGGCGAAAACAATATATGGATTTGTTTTTAAAAATAAAAATAGATCTAATTTAGGTTCAAAAGTTACAATAAAGTATAGCTAGAACTCTTTGGATATAAAGCAACTGACGCAGTGAAGTGCAAGAATTACCTCTTCCTAAGCTTGTGAGCAATTACATTGCATTTAATAAATCAGTACCAGAGCATGTCATAAAGCAATTTTATGAAGAATATAAAAAGTTAAAAATGAAAGATGATTTTGCCGCCTATAAGCATACTTACCTTCAATGATTTATCTTTCATAAGGTAGCCCTTTATTTTGCTTTATTTTTAAAAATGCAGCTTGCAGTGCTTCAATTAAACGCATATCTGTTTTTTTATTCGCAGCTAAATAAGCATCAATTGTTAGCTCATCTATTTTATAGATAAACCTTAAGTGTGCTGGTTTGAGCTTTAGGTAGTCGCTCATCTGCTGCATATATAATGGATCGTCTACAATTAAATCTACTTTTTTAGCTAATAGTAAAGAGTATGATTTTTGAATATCAGAGGTTAAAACAACTTCAAATCCAAGTTTCGTGAGGGTTTGTGTTGAAAAGTCATTGCGCTGCATAGCAATTTTATACACTTTTGCTTGTTCAGTATTATTTATAATAAGATCATTTCGCTCTGATAGGCCGATAAAGCCCAGCTCAAATCGTCCAACTGGTCCAACTGGTCCAATCCAATAAAATTTATTTTCTCGCTCTACAGTGCGTGCAAGGCTGTATATAAAGGTGTTTTTTAACTCATCTGCAATTTTATAAGCACGTGCCCAAGGATACATTTGAATGTTAGGTCTGAGATCAGCCTCAGCAAATATATCTCTAATAAACTGAGTACCTTCACCTGCTACCTCGCCATTAATCAATACTTGGTTTGGTGGTGCTAACTCTGTAACAACAAGCAGGGCTTCCTTTGCTTGAACATACACAGAGCAAATTAAAAAAAGAGAATAAAGAATATATTTCACAATAGCGAATCGTCATTCGGTTAGCTTAAGTAATAATAAGTGTGGCTGAAAATATGAAAAACACAAAAATTATTTATGTGAACTTGTTACTAAGATATTGGTTTATTTGAGTTATGTATAACTATAAAGGGGCTAGATAGATAAGTGGTTCGAGGTTAGAAGTAGTTGAGGCTAAAAATTAAGGCCTAAAACGATAAAAGGGCCTTGCGGCCCTTGGTGAAGTATCGTTCAAGTCAGATAGAGCTTTAACCCCTTAAAGCGCTATCCTCTTGTTTTGCAACACCGGTGTTCATCTCAATAAGTTTCTAAGCTAGCGAGAGGAAAAACCCAGCAATTGCTGCGCTCATAAGGTTAGCCATAGATCCTGCTAACACTGCTCTGAGCCCTAAGCGTGCGATATCCTTCCGCCGACTAGGCGCCATACCGCCTAACCCACCTAGTAAAATGGCTATCGATGATAAGTTAGCAAACCCACATAAAGCAAAAGTAACGATTGCTTGTGTGTGCGCGCTTAACGTATCGCGATAATTTATAAAGTCTAAGTAAGCAACAAACTCGTTTACTACTATCTTTTGACCAATAAAGCTGCCGGCTATAATCGCTTCATCCCATGGCACACCTAGTAACCATGCAACTGGAGCAAATACATAACCTAATATTTCTTGAAGCGTTAATGTTGGGTAATCAAACCACCCACCAATACCGCCTAATAAACCGTTTAATAGTGCAATTAGCGCTACAAAAGCAAGTAACATTGCACCTACATTAAGTGCTAAATGCATACCGTTTGCAGCACCTGATGCAGCTGCATCAATTACATTTACAGGCTTATCTTCGTCATCTAAATCTAAATCAGCTAAGTTATCTCTAGGCGTTTCAGTTTCTGGCACAATCATCTTGGCCATTAAGAAACCACCTGGTGCAGCCATAAAGCTCGCAGCAATAAGATACTTAAGATCTACGCCAATAATTACGTAACCGGCCATTACAGAGCCTGCTACAGTGGCTAAGCCACCTACCATTACTGCAAACAATTCCGATTTTGTCATCGTTGCTATAAATGGCTTAACTATTAACGGTGCTTCAGTTTGGCCTACAAAAATATTTGCAGTTGCTGAAAGCGATTCTGTGCGAGAGGTCTTCAATAATTTTTGTAAACCGCCGCCTAAAATCCTAATTATCCAATCCATAATGCCAAGGTGATATAACACAGCAACAAGCGCTGAGAAAAACACGATAACTGGCAAAACTTGAATTGCAAAAATAAAACCTAATGTGTCTTGTGAGGCAAGTGGACCAAATAAAAACCCAATACCATCATTAGCATAACCAATAACCGACGAGACGGCTGATGACATGCTAGTTAACACATTTTTTCCTGCTTCGAAAAACAGAACAAAACCGCCTATAACAATTTGCATCGCAAATGCTATACCAACGGTTCTTAAATTAATTGCCTTGCGATTAGTTGACGCAGCAAAGGCAATGCTTAGTAGCACACACATGCCTACTAAGCTCATAAATGTTGTCATACAAATGTTTCCCGTTGTTATTCTTGTAGTAAATATTTAATTTTACTTTTTATTATATCAATCGCAACGCGGTTCATGCCGCCTCGAGTCACAACTAAATCAGCGTTATGCTTAGAAGGCTCAATGAATTGATAAAACATCGGTCTAACAGTTGCCTGATATTGCTCAACAACAGATTGTAATGTTCTGCCTCGTTGCTCCATATCACGTTGCATACGACGCATTAAACAAATATCTAAAGGTGTGTCTATAAACACCTTAATATCAAATTCTTTATTAAGCGCTTTATCACTCAATAGTAAAATACCTTCAACAATGAGTATTTTAGCAGCTGGCACTCGGCGTGTGGTTGCGCTACGCGTGTGCTGTGCATAATCATACGTTGGTACTTCTACTGAGTTACCACAACGAAGTTGCGTTAAATGTTCAAGCATTAATGCGTGTTCAAATGCATCTGGATGGTCGTAATTTGTTTGCGTACGATGAGCCATCGGCAAATGCGACTGATCCTTGTAATAAGCATCTTCTTCAATAATGGCGATAGCGCCTGGTTCAAGCTCATTAACCAATTCATTGTAAATTGTTTGGCTAAAAAGAGATTTGCCCGACGCTGATGCGCCTGCAATGGCTATAATAGTAGTTCGTGTCACTAAAGTTCTCATCCACACAGAAAGATATATTGTTGGTAGATCACAATAGCAAAAAAGACACGATTAATCTCTTTTGCTTCGCTCAAGGGTGCAAATTTATAATGTTTAGGTTTTATGAAACAGGACTTTTGTCCTGTACGGAAAATTCGATCAGCGGATAAAGTAACCACCTAGAATCAAAGTGAGGTCAAAATGGCAAGAGCAATTATTTTAATGGCAGATAGCCTAGGAATCGGTGCAGCACCAGATGCAGATAAATTCGGCGATCTTGGGGCTAATACATTCGCTCACTTACTAAAAGCATATTACGACGAAACAGGCAGTGCACTGTCGCTTCCTAACCTATCAAAACTTGGGTTAGTGGATGCATGTGAAGCTGCCGGTGGCGAACCGTGTTTAATTTCAGACCGCCAAGCTCCTCAAGGTGCATGGGGTTACGCTAAAGAAATCTCTAGCGGAAAAGACACGCCATCAGGTCATTGGGAAATGGCAGGCGTACCGGTGTTATTTGATTGGGGATATTTCCCAAAAACACAGCCAAGTTTCCCACAAGAATTTATAGACGAGTTTATTGCTCGTACAGGTATTCCTGGCATATTAGGCAATTGCCATGCATCAGGAACTACCATTTTAGAACAGCTAGGTGAAGAGCATGTAAAAACAGGTAAACCAATCTGTTACACCTCAGCTGATAGCGTGTTTCAAATAGCCGCGCATGAAGAGTCATTCGGCCTAGAGAAGCTTTATCAAGTTTGCGAAATCGCACGGGCGCTACTTGATGAAATGAATATAGGACGAGTGATTGCGCGGCCATTTTTGGGTTCAAATAGCCAAGACTTTGCTCGAACGGGTAATCGTCGTGACTATTCAGTACTTCCGCCTGCACCAACATTGCTAGATGTACTAGCAAAAGACGGCGGCGAAGTAATTAGTATTGGTAAAATTTCAGATATTTACGCGCATCAGGGCATAACCCAAAAGCATAAAGCACCTGGACTTATGAACTTGCTAGAAAAAACCAGCGAAGTAATGGAAAGCGCGCCAGATCGTAGCTTAATCTTTACTAACCTAGTTGATTTTGATGAAAAATTTGGTCATCGCCGTAATCCAGTAGGATACGCAAAAGCATTAAAAGAATTTGATGACTATTTACCAACTATACTAAATCAGTTAAAAGCAGATGACGTATTAATGATCACTGCAGATCATGGCTGTGACCCAACCTTTCCAGGTTCTGAGCACACTCGTGAATACGTACCTGTTATTGCATACCAACCAGGTATGAGTAACACACCATTAGGTGAACGCAACAGCTTTGCAGATATAGGTCAAACACTGGCACAGTGGTTTAGCTTATCTGCGCTTGATTACGGCGACAGCTTTTTAAATGAGCTAAAAACGCCAAATAAAAAGGAAAACAATTAATGAGTACTCCGCATATCAGTGCAAACGTTGGTGATTTCGCCGAAACAGTATTAATGCCAGGCGATCCGCTACGTGCGCAATATATTGCTGAAAACTTTTTAGATGATGCAGTACAAGTTACAGGCGTTCGTAACATGTACGGTTTCACTGGTACTTACAAAGGTAAGCCAGTAAGTATCATGGGTTCAGGCATGGGCATTCCATCAATGTCTATTTATGCACGTGAGCTAATTGTAAGCTTTGGCGTTAAAAATATTATACGTATTGGTACGTGTGGCGGTATTGGCACAGATATCAAAATTCGTGACGTAATTTTTGCACAAGGTGCAAGCACAGATTCAAACGTAAACCGTGCACGCGTACGTGGCTACGATTTTGCTGCTATTGCTAACTTTGACCTACTTTTAAACGGCGTAAACGCTGCTAAAGAGCTAGGAATTAAAGCAAAAGTAGGTAACGTATTTACGACAGATACATTCTATCAAGCAGATGATTCGTTCTATAAAGACTTAGACAAGTTAGGCATGCTAGCAGTAGATATGGAAACAGCAGGTTTATACGGCGTTGCAGCTGAATACGGCGCAAACGCAATGGCATTATTTACAGTAAGTGACCACGTAATCACTGGCGAAGCAACACCTGCTGATGAGCGTCAAAGCACGTTTAACGAAATGGTTAAAATTGCATTAGAGTCAATAGCTTAAATAATACATAACAGTTCCTTGGTAACGTATTCACTAAGTTTTGGAGACACGCCCAAAGTGAAGTGAGACTAAACCTCCAAAGCCGCATTTATGCGGCTTTTTTTATGCCTGAAGAAAATGGGTAGCAGCTTCTAATTACTTATACCAATTCGCTTAATTAAGTGATCTATTTTGAGGATGGAAAAACGTGTTGATAGCTAGGCAAAAAATTCGCTATTTAGTTGTTCTAAATGAGAATTTTTTAACGCAGGTAGCGACACGTTTAGCCCCTAAAAATGATTAAGTATTATTGCGGGTTGGTATTAATTCAACCATCTAAAAACTGCGTTTTTAAACGCCTGCAAGCAGCGCGTCTACAGGTGGATTTTAGCCACCGCGTTAAGTTTTCCACGTAGGCGCAGAGCTTGCTCGCGCGAGAAGCGCAGCTTCTAATTACTTAATCACTCATCCTAAAAACTACGTTTTTAAACGCCAGCAAGCAGCGCGTCTACAAGTGAATTTTAACCACCGCGTTAAGTTTTCCACGTAGGCGCAGAGCTTGCTCGCGCGAGAAGCACAGCTTCTAATTACTTAAGCTAACTACTCTAAAAGCGCAGCATCTCTAAACCTATTTGTGTATAACAGCCCTAAAAAACAATATGCACGCAGAGAAGAAAAGGAGGAGCAAATGAGAAGAGCAAAACCAATGCTGACTCGGCATTATAAAAGTACAAGCGTTGCTTTAAAAGCTTGTAACCTGCGCGAATAGAAGTGTTTATACCAAGTTTAGAGTATGACTTGTTGCTCATGTTAGAAGCACAGTTTCTGATTGTTTTTATTATTTTAACTTCTAAGCTCTTCTCTAAAAGCGGAGCGTCTCTAAACCTATTTGTGTATAACAGCCCTAAAAAATAGTATGCACGCAGAGAAGAAAAAGAGGAGCAAATGAGAAGAGCAAAACCAATGCTGACTCGGCATTATAAAAGTACAAGCGTTGCTTTAAAAGCTTGTAA
>NZ_JBEOOQ010000022.1:0-74753 GCF_040309305.1 Pseudoalteromonas sp. RB2-MNA-CIBAN-0110
CCAAGTGCACAAAAAAAGCCAGGAGCAAAAGCTACTGGCCTTCAATTAAAACCGTCAACGTATTTTAGGACGGGACAAACTATAAAATTACTAAACTAAGCTTATACGCTGGGTTTTATTCCCACTCAATAGTGGCTGGTGGTTTACCCGAAATATCGTAAACAACACGAGAAATACCATCTATTTCGTTAATAATACGGTTTGAAACCACACCTAAAAACTCATAAGGTAAATGTGACCAGCGCGCTGTCATAAAGTCGATTGTTTCTACACAACGAAGTGATACAACCCAATCGTACTTACGTGCATCGCCCATAACCCCTACCGATTTAACAGGTAAGAATACAGTAAACGCTTGGCTTACTTTATGGTAAAGCTCAGCTTTGTGAAGTTCTTCGATGAAAATCGCATCGGCGCGGCGTAATAAATCACAGTATTCTTTTTTGATTTCGCCAAGTACACGCACACCTAAACCAGGTCCAGGAAAAGGATGGCGGTAAAGCATGTCGTACGGTAAACCTAGCTCTAGGCCAATTTTACGTACTTCATCTTTGAATAATTCACGTAATGGCTCAACAAGGCCCATTTTCATGTCATCTGGTAATCCACCCACATTGTGGTGAGATTTAATAACATGCGCTTTACCAGTTGCAGATGCCGCTGATTCAATTACATCTGGGTAAATTGTACCTTGCGCTAACCATTTTGCATTTTTAAGCTTTTTGGCTTGCTCATCAAATACATTAATAAACGTATGACCAATGGCTTTACGTTTATCTTCTGGGTCTGACTTACCCGCTAGATCATTTAAAAACTGCTCTTCAGCTTCAACTTTAACAATATTTAAGCCAAATTTATTACCAAACATGTCCATTACTTGTTGGCCTTCGTTTAAACGAAGTAAACCATTATCAACAAATACACATGTTAGCCTTTCGCCAATTGCACGGTGAATAAGCATAGCCACAACCGATGAATCAACACCACCAGAGAGGCCTAAAATAACTTCGTCATCGCCAACTGTTTCTTTAATACGCTCGATAGCATCATCGATAATTTTTGCAGCAGTCCACAATTTTTCACAGCCACAAATATCAATAGCAAAACGCTCTAATAAGCGCTGACCTTGATGCGTGTGTGTTACTTCTGGGTGAAACTGTACACCGTAAAAACGTTTTTCTTCGTTAGACATTGCAGCATGTGGACAAGTAGATGTTTTAGCTGTTGTTGCAAAACCAGCTGGAATATCCATTACTTTGTCGCCATGGCTCATCCATACGTCGAGTATGCCGTTGCCGCCATCGGTAATGCTGTCTTCAATTGCATCAAATAATGCACAGCTGCCTACTTTTTCTACTTGTGCGTAACCAAACTCTTTTTTATCAGAGCTGTGTACACTTCCGCCAAGTTGAGCTGCCATTGTTTGCATACCGTAGCAAATACCTAGCACAGGCACGCCTGCATTAAATACATACTCAGGAGCGCGCGGGCTGTTTTCAAGTGTTGTTGATTCTGGACCACCAGAAAGAATAATACCTTGTGGGTTGAACTCGCGGATTTGCTCTTCAGTCACATCCCATGCCCAAAGTTCACAGTAAACACCAATTTCACGCACACGACGGGCGATTAATTGAGTGTATTGTGAACCAAAGTCTAAAATGAGAATTCGTGAATCGTGAATATCTTTGCTCATGGAGTATCTCGTAAAGTCTGATGCTAAATGCCGCTTTGAATACCAATTTTATTAAACATTACTAATTTTTGCAGGCTAAATAACTCTCTAACCACGTTAAAAACTTCTTATTTAGAAGAAACTAAAAATCGAAATTTTTGCCTCGTTATTGAGCCATTTATCTGTCGCAATAATTGACCACTTTATTAATGCAATTGGTATTTATATAAACGACTAAAAAGAGGGCTTGCAAAGCAAGCCCAGTATATTAAATTAATTACGCTGCTTAACCTAAGCGGTAATTTGGTGCTTCTTTAGTGATTTGCACATCATGAACGTGCGACTCACCCATACCGGCTGAAGTAACACGTACAAATTGTGGTTTTGTATTTAGCTCTTCAATTGTTGCACAACCCGTTAAGCCCATAGCACTTCGCAGGCCGCCCACTTGCTGATGAATAATCGTTGCAATAGGGCCTTTGTAAGCTACACGACCTTCAATACCTTCAGGTACTAACTTGTCTGCTTCGTTTGATTTTTGGAAGTAACGATCTGATGAACCTTCTTTTTGATCCATCGCGCCCAATGAGCCCATACCACGGTAAGATTTGTAATAACGGCCTTGGTATAATTCAACTTCACCTGGTGCTTCTTCAGTACCGGCAAGAAGTGAACCCACCATTACACACGATGCACCAGCAACAAGTGCTTTAACAATATCACCAGAAAAACGAATACCACCATCAGCAATAACAGGAATGTCGCGACCTTTTAAGCCTTCAACAGCATCTGAAATAGCGGTAATTTGTGGAACGCCACAACCGGTAACAATACGTGTAGTACAAATAGAACCTGGGCCGATACCTACTTTAACTGCATCCGCTCCCGCATCAGCAAGTGCAATCGCACCTTCAGCTGTTGCTATGTTGCCTGCAATAATTTGTAAGTCTGGGTACTCTTTACGCGTTTTAGTAACACGGTCAATAACACCTTGAGAGTGACCATGCGATGTATCGATAAGTAAAACATCAATACCCGCTTCTACTAATGCAGCAATACGCTCATCAGTACCTGCACCAACACTTACAGCAGCACCTACACGTAAACGACCTTGGTCGTCTTTACATGCGTCAGGTTTGTCTTGGGCTTTTTGGTAATCTTTTACTGTGATCATGCCTTTAAGTTTAAATTCATCATCAACAACAAGGATTTTTTCAATGCGGTGTTCGTGCATTAAGCCTAAAATTTCTTCGCGTGCTGCGCCTTCTTTAACGGTAACAAGCTTTTCTTTTTTAGTCATAACGGTAGAAACAGGCTGTTCAAGCTTAGTTTCAAAACGCATATCACGACTAGTAACAATGCCTACAAGCACATTATTGCTATCGGTAACCGGAAAGCCTGAAAAACCTTTTTCGTGCGAAAGCTCAATTGCATCTGCAATTGTTAAATCGGCAGTAACCGTTACAGGGTATGAAACAATACCTGCTTCGTAGGTTTTAACTTTACGTACGTTTTTCGCTTGTTCTTCAATAGTCATGTTTTTATGAATAAAACCAAGACCACCTTCTTGCGCAAGGGCAATAGCTAAACGAGCTTCTGTAACAGTATCCATAGATGCTGAAATAAGCGGCAAGTTAAGTTTGATACCACGCGTTAAGCGAGTTGAAATATTTGCCGTGTGTGGCAAAACAGTAGAATGACCAGGTACTAAAAGTACGTCATCAAAGGTAAGAGCTTCTTTAGCGATTCTAAGCATTTTGGCAACTTCTCACATGTGGATCTAAGATAAGGAATTGCGGCCAAATTTTAACAGCGTTGTTGGCATGAGTAAATAATATTTCGCAAATATTTATGATAAAGTAGTGCAATAAATAGTTTTAGGTTGTTTTTTATGTTTTCGAAGCCTTCGCAGGCGGTTTACACCGTTTCACGCCTTAATAGAGAAATTCGCACAATCCTTGAGCAAGGTTTTGCATCTTTAGTGCTCACGGGCGAAATTTCTAACTTTATTACCCCTGCATCTGGACATTGGTACTTTTCGTTAAAAGACGATAAAGCACAAATTAAAGCCGCAATGTGGCGAGGCAATAATCGCAACCAAAGCTACCGCCCTGTAAATGGCGCACAAGTTACAGTAAAAGCGCGTGTATCGCTTTATGAACCTCGCGGTGACTACCAGCTTATTGTTGAGCATATGGAACCCGCAGGCGAAGGTCAGCTAAAACAAGAATTTGATGCGCTTAAAATGCGTTTAGCCGCCGAAGGATTATTTAGCTCTGCTCACAAACAGCCATTACCCCAAAATATTAATCGCATTGGTGTTATTACCTCAGCAACCGGCGCTGCTATAAAAGATATTTTAACGGTACTCAAACGCCGTGCACCGCAGCTAGAAGTCATCATTTACCCTGCTATGGTACAAGGCAAAGAAGCGCACGTGCATTTAATTAACCAAATTGAATTAGCCAACACACGTGATGAAGTAGACGTACTTATTTTAGGGCGAGGCGGCGGATCACTTGAAGATTTATGGTGTTTTAATCACGAACAGCTCGCCCGCGCTATTTTCAAAAGTGAATTACCGATAGTAAGTGCGGTAGGCCACGAAATAGATACCACTATTAGCGATTACGTTGCTGATGTTCGTGCAGCGACCCCATCAGCCGCAGCTGAGCTTGTAAGCCCAAATACGCAAGAGTTACACAACAAAGTAACGCAATTAGTTAATCGTTTATCTAACGCGTTTAAGCACGGCATTGCCGACAAGCGCGCACTAGCAACGCAGTTACAACACCGCCTTAATTTATGTCATCCGCGTAATCAGCTTAATCAAAAATCACAACGTTTGGATGAGCTAAGCATTGCGCTGCAACAGGCGATGCGTAATCGTTTATACCAACAAGAACGTACACTCAATAACTTAACGCCGCGTTTAATGCGCCAATCACCCGATAAAAAACTCGCTACAGCAAGCCATCAACTTTCGCAATTACAAGCTAGGCTAAACCAAGCTATACAACATCAGTTACAGCAAGCGAATAATAGCTTAGCACTGCAAGCAAGCAGGTTAGATTCAGTAAGTCCGCTTAATGTTTTAGCGCGCGGCTATAGCATCACTAAAACACAACAAGGCAAAGTGGTTAAATCTGTGGGGCAAATTAAAACAGGCGATGTTTTGATTACAGAGCTCGTTGATGGCTCTATAGAATCACAGGTTATACCTATTACATAAAGTTGGTATTACTTAAAACTCTGTACTTAGCAACAATTTAAGCTCGCTATCGCTTGATGTGGAGGTAGTGCTTTTAAATTGTTGCCAAAACTCTTGCTTCATCAACTTGTCGTTTAGCTCTCGCCATTGAGAATTATCAAATGTGTCGTTATCAGCGGGTGCGGCAAGTTCAAATTCACATATCGTCGTTTTACATTTTGCGCTAACAACATCGGGTATAATCGCTAAATCAGCTGTTAATAAAAAATCTTGTAATGCCATTTCAGTACGATAAGCCCATTCTTCGTCACGCGTTTGCTTTTCAAATTTATCACGTAAAATCTTCTCAAAATCTGAAGGACCTCTCATTTGCTTTAAAATGCTTTTAACTGTCGCTTTCTGTTCGGCGAGTTGCTGCTTAAGCTGAGTTACTTGCTCTTCTAAAGGTAGTTCATCAAGCATTTGGGTTTCTGAATAGGTTGGAGGCGTATCTTCAGCGGGCTCTATACTAGCGACTTGCTCAGGTACTGCAGAGTCTGCATTACTTAATACCTCATTACTTTGTTGTTCAGTATGAAGCTTTTGCTGTTTTTCATAACTTGGCTGCGACTTAATAGGTTCTGGATGACTTGAAGCTGTATTAAAGTAGCTCCAAGTTAAACCTACACCCGCAATAAACCCAATCCCTAGAGTCAATAAACTATTTTTGTTCATGTTAATTCCTTTTAAGTTTTATTATTTTTAATTACCTATAGCATTGCACTCGTGTGCGATTCGTTTTCAGGCTCAGGATTTGCTAAAAAGTTTTGGTTCATACTTTGCGCCGGACACTCACAATCCGGTCGACCAATAATTTTAGCGGGTACGCCAACAGCGGTTGTGTGTGGTGGAACATTGCTAAGTACAACTGAGCCCGCACCAATTCGTGCGCCCTCACCTACTTCAATATTACCAAGTACTTTAGCGCCAGCGCCAATTAATACGCCCGCTCTAATTTTAGGATGACGATCGCCCTGCTCATTGCCTGTACCGCCAAGCGTTACAGATTGCAAAATTGATACGTTATCTTCAATTACTGCTGTTTCACCAATAACAATACCGGTTGCGTGGTCAAACATAATGCCTTTACCCACTTTACATGCTGGGTGAATATCGACCCCAAACACTTCAGAGTTACGGCTTTGAATAAAGCGCGCTAGCTCTTTGCGGTTTTGTTGCCACAAGCAATTAGCCAAACGGTGCGCCTGAATAGCATGAAAACCTTTTAGATTTAATATAACCGTAAGATAGGTTTCTGATGCAGGATCGCGGTCTTTTACCGCTTTAATATCCTCAGCAACAAAAGATAGCATACGGTCACATTTTACAAATGCTTGATCGAACAGCTCTCGGATAGTGAATGCAGATACCACCGCATCAGCCAACTTATTAGCAACAATAAAGCTCAATGCCGAACCTAAACAATCATGATTCAAAATGCATGAATAAACATGACTTGCTAATAATGGTTCACGTTTTACTACATCGTTAGCTTCGTCGCGAAGCTGTTGCCAAATTGCATGACGCATAATACTGCACTGCCTTAAGTTGATATAAAATAGCCTTTTCCCAAGTCTAACGGATTTAAAGCCTAAGGTGTTAATCCCTTAGTTATTTGTTCTGGTTATTAGGTATAACTGTTTATTAAGTTTCATTATTAAATAATAAAAATGCCTCGGTGCTTATAGCACCGAGGCATTATTTTAACGCTTAAAAAACACTTAAATTATTGAAATACTTTTTCAACTTTTACTACTTCAATATTTTTTGCAGGAATTGCTAATTTATAATCGGCAATCACTTTATCCTCAGCAACCAACTCAGCAGGTTTATTAGTGTTGTAAATCATTGGCGATGTTTGCTGATATGCTAAACGTTTTTGCATATCAGCGCCGTCGCCAGTAATAAACACATAGTGAACATTGTCTGTTTGTAAGTTTTCTTTAATAACGCGATTTACATCAGCAAGCGTTAGCGTTTTAAGTTTGTTAGTTACGTAACTTACAAAGCTATCTATGTTGTAAAATTCGCTATCAAGTGCGTAACCTAATTGGCGGTTTTGACTTGCAACCATTTGCGGCACAAAGTTAATTAAAAAGTTACGCGTTGCTTCAAAGTCATCTTCGCTCATACCATTTTTAATTAGCTTATCTAGCTCAAACAAGGCGGTACGTGTTGCAAAGTGCGCATCGTTATTAGAGCGAAGTGGGCGTAACCACACTTGAAATATTTGCTCAGAGCGCCCTAGATTTGCATCAGGCTTGGTTTGAAACATACCACGTGGAAAGTATTCAATGTATGCGTAATCGCCATAGTTCATACCGCGAGTTTCACGAATGCGCTCATATAAAAAGCTGTTAGAACTACGGTGCTCACCGAAGTACGAACGCACAAGCCAAAGGGCTGTCCAGTCTTCGCTACTTCTTATTGTATCAATAGGAAAACCAAACGATACCGCAGTCGATTGTGCCGATTTTTCTACAATCGTTGCATGATGACCTTTAAGCACTGGTGCATCAGGAATACTTAAACGGCTTTGATCACCTTTTGGTAGCGTTGCAAAATCGCTCATCATTTTAGCTTTAAGTTTTGCAGGCACAGCCCCAATTAAACCAACCGTGAGTTTAGATTGCGTAAGCTCGCTGTGATAAAACGCTTTAACATCATCAAGGGTCAGTGCTTCTAAATCCGAAATATCACCATAGTTGTAGCTTTCGTAAGGGTGATTTTTGTAAAGCGCACTGTATAGCACTTCTTTACCTAGCTCTTCATCATTAGATGCTTTTAAGCCTGACTTAATTCCATCGATCATTTCTTTTTTAAGGCGCTTAAAGTCATCGTCTCTAAAACCTGGATTTAGTAATTGATCGCTCACAAGTGAATACCACTGCGCCGCATTATCTTTATGAATACGTCCTTGGAACGACAGCATTTCTTTATCTATTTGATAACCAAAGCTACCCGCAAGCGGATAAAGTGCTTTTTGAATATCTTTATAGCTTGTCGCCTCTGAGCCACCTTGTGCAAGCATAGCCGCAGTTAACGCAGCAACACCTTTTTTGCCTTGTGGGTCGGCAGCCGCACCGGTATTGAATAAAAAGTTAACATCAATTAATGGCGAGCTATTGGTTTTATCAAGTACTTTAAATACAGGTGCCGCAGGTGCTTGTTCAAGCTTTGCAGTAAGCGCATTTAAATCAACTTCTTGCTCAAAACCTGGGGCTTTATCAAGTGCCGACATTGTTAATGTGGTACGTGCGTTATCGGTAAAGTATTTATTAGCAACGGCTTTAATATCTGCGCTGGTAATGTTATCTGCCGATTTATACAGCTGGTTTATAACCTCAGGATCGCGCTCAAAATGCATGTAGCTGGCAAGGGTTGAAGCTATTGATTGCGATGAATCTAAGCCATTAATAAAGCCGTATTTAAGGTTCGATTTTAAATCACTCAGCTTTTGCTCATCAACAAACTCTGTGCGTGCTTTTGCATAAGTTCGGTTAATTGCATCGCGTGCAGTGGCTAAATCATCTGCGTTTTCTACTTTAACAAATACGTGTAATAAACCCGGATCTTTGGTCTCTGGGTTATAGGTAAACATTTGGCTGGCAATTTGTTTGTCGACCACTAGCTCTTGATATAAATCTGAATTACTTGAAAAATAAAGCTGTGAGATTAAATCAAGCGCCGCTCTGTCTTTTTTAGCAGGCTCCCACGCAGCGCCTTTGTAGGATACAAGTAACCAATGCCCTGGTAGCGCTTCATCTTGCTGGTGCAAATATTTTGGTGCTTGTTGAACAGGCTCTGCTTTAATGTCAGCAACATAGTTACCCTTTTTCCAGCTACCCCAATGCTTTTTAACCATTGCCATTGTTGCTTGTGGATCTACATCGCCCACAATAACAAGTGACACATACTCAGGTTTATAAAATTTAGCAAAAAACTCTTTCCCGTACGCCATTTGATCTGGCATGGCTTCTATGTCTTTAAAAAAGCCCATAGTGGTGTGTTTATACGTGTGCTTATCAAACGCTTCTTCGCGTACAGCGCTTAATAATTTACGAATTGGACTCGCGTTGTTTTTTAAGTACTCACCTTTTACCGTTTGTGCTTCTGTTCTAAATTGCTCTTCGGTGTAGGTTAAATTTTGAAAAATATCAGCTTCAAGCTCAAGCACTTTATCAAGATGCTGTTTTGAAAAGTTTAAATGGTAGTTTGTAAAATCGTTTGTTGTATAAGCGCGGTTATCAACACCTGAATTTTTTAATATGTCTGAGTACACATCTTCAGGGTATTTTTGTGAGCCTTTAAACATCATGTGTTCAAAAAAGTGAGCAAAGCCTGTTTTGCCCTCTTCAACTTCGTTACGCGACCCAACCGATACCGGAATTTGCAGCGACACTACATCAGGGTAGTCGGTTTTAACAACCATGACACGTAAGCCGTTTTCTAGCTCTTCAATTAAATAATCTTGCGAGAAAACACGGTCATCAGCTTTATTTACTTGTTCTTGTTGTGCTGTTGCTTCCGTGCTTTGGTTTTGTTGCATGGCGCAACCCGTTAACGCCAGCGATACCGCTAAGCTGGTTGCTAATAATTTAAATTTCATTGTTGTCCCTTTTTAAATTGAGCAAATTTGTTGTCAGATTTAACTCTTTAATTATGCCCCAAAGCCAATAAATATAAGAGCCCAAAGGGAATTTATTATGTAAACAACTGTGTCAATTATAAATTATGGGAACAAGCACTATGAATAAACATCATGTTAGTTGAAAAACTTTCACTAAATAAATCTATCTAGACGTCTAAATGGCTGCTATATTAAATCCATCAAAACAAACTTAGCTGGAATGAGGATTATGGCTTTATCACTAAAAGAGAAGATAGTGGACACCAACCAAGGTGTTTATCTTATTGGTACTACCCCGCCTAAAATTGGCACCGATAAAGCGCAATTAAAAACCATTGCAGAAAAGCTATTAGGTCGCTTACACGAAATTGAATACGACGGCGTAATAATTTACGACATTCAAGACGAAAGCAGCCGAACCAATCAAGACCGCCCATTTGCGTTTAAACAAACCGTTGATCCGCGTGAATACAGCCATTTACTTCGTAATTTATCTGCACAAGATGTGATTACTTATAAAAGTGTGGCGCAGCGTGGCGTAGGCGAATTTAAAGATTGGCTAAGTGAAACTAAAAACGACTACGATTTACAAAATGTTGTTTTAGTAGGTAGCCCATCATCGATAGGCGATATAAAGCTAAGCCTGCCAGATGCGTATAAAGCGATGGCTGAGCAATCAGATGATTTCTTTTTAGGTGGCGTTACGATTGCCGAGCGCCATTCAAGTAAACGAAATGAGCACGAACGATTAATAGAAAAAACAGCACAAGGTTGTCAGTTTTTTATATCGCAAGCTGTTTACGACGCACAAGCTACTATAGAGCTAATTACTAGCTACGCACGTACATGTAAAGCACAAGGGATTACACCTCAACGTATTATATTAACGTTTACCCCGTGCGGCGGCGAAAAAACCTTAGACTTTATGCAATGGTTGGGTATCTCAGTGCCAGAGGCAACTAAATGGCGCATGCTTGATGCAGACAATACATTAAGCGAATCAGTCCGTATTTGCCGCGAAAACCTCGACTTAATACTTAAAAGCTGTGCGCATTTAGATGTACCGCTGGGCCTAAATATTGAAAGCTTAACAAACCGTAAAGAAGAAATTGACGCGTCAATTAACTTATACCGTTTATTAAAAGCCATTATGGAATTGAACCTTGCGGAAAAGCTAATAGCTTAAAGGCTAGGTAAGAGCTAATTAACACCCTTCTTGGCAAGCCTAATGGCTTGCTTTTTTATGTCCGTACTTTGTTAATAAATACAAGTAAAAATTTGCAGCTTAAGCTATTTATTGAAGCTGTTTTTGGTTATTACTCTCAAGCCTTTTTAAGGCAAACCCCATAGAGGAGCACATAACACCAAAAATTATTCCCTCATTAGATATAAATCTAATGCTAGGAAACGTTTCAAATAAGCTTATTATTGCTAAGGAAAAAATAAAACCTATCGCAGAAAAAACCAGCCAAGTTTGTGTGGCATGAGTCATGACGAACCTCCTTTTATTATTGTGCCTTTTTAGCGAGCTTATACGCTTGTTTATTTTTATACATTGCGTGGTCTGCATCATTTAATAGCGCTTCAAAGGGCTGCTTTTGTTTATTAGTAAAACTATAACCAATACTAAGCGATAAATCGCAAACGTCTTCTTTGAGTAAGGCTTTTGAATACTCAGTCGAAATTTTATCCATGATGTAGTTAATCTTGCTTTTATCGCTTACTTGCATTACTGCAACAAACTCATCGCCACCTAAGCGCCCTACTATATCAGCATCTCTTAAATGCGTTTTTAGCGTATCTGCCAATATAATTAAGGCTTTGTCGCCCACTTCATGTCCGCAGGTGTCGTTTAATTTTTTAAAGTCGTTTATATCAATAAACAAACAACACACGTCAAAGCCTAAACGTAGCGCTAAGTTAAGTTTTTGCTGGGCTAATAAGTTAAGTGCTCGGCGATTATAAATATTCGTTAATGAGTCTAACATGGCTATTTCGCGCATTTGCTCATAGCTATACACAAGCGCTAGGTCGTCTTCAATCAAATCACGTAGTTGTTCTATGAGTTCAAAATATTCATCGGTATAGCTTGTTTTTTTAGTGTCTTTTAAGCATAGCGTGCCAAATACTTCGCCTTCAGGCCAATGAATAGGTAAACCTAGGTAGGATTCAACACCATCTTCAACTACTTCTGGTAGGGTGTTCCATGTATCGTTATTGCTTGCATCATTAACATATAAAATATTTTTAGTTTCAGCAACGTACCGACAAAACAGAGGTGTTTGAGGAGGGAGTATAGGGTTGGTCTCAAAGTTAGATCCACCCTCGTTACTTCTAATAACAACGCGATAGCCTTTGCTTGTTGCCTGAACTATATAACCAGACGGGGCTGAAAAAAGCCCCGTTATAAGGTCGATTGTTTTTTGCCATTTATGCAAAGATATTTGGCCATCAATACCAGAAAATGCCCATTGATCAATTTCAAACATTGCTTTACCTCGGCTATTTAGTAGCTCCAGTATAGGCAAAAAAGCAAAGTAAAAGCTATTATTTACGACGTCTACTTGGCTCTCTTTTACCAGTGATGCGTTTTTTATCGCGATCTTTTCGCGACTTGTTAGTATTTTTACGATTATCTTTTGGCTTTTTATTAGGATCTGGCTCGTAACCTTCTAACCACTGCGGCGTTAAACGCGTATCGAGTAGTACTTCAATTTCTTCTAGCAGCCATTGCTCATCAAGACTTACCAGCGACATAGCAAGTCCTTGTTCGCCAGCACGACCTGTACGGCCAATACGGTGCACGTAATCCTCGGCAATGTACGGTAGTTCAAAGTTAATTACGTATCTAAGTGTAGAAATATCTAAACCACGCGCAGCTACATCGGTTGCAACAAGTACGCGTGTAATACCTTCTTTAAAGTTTTGCAATGCACGGTCGCGTGCGCCTTGCGATTTGTCGCCATGGATTGATTCGGTTTTTAAACCGTCTTTACACATTTCTTTAGCAAGCTGATCAGCCATTTGTTTTGTGCGAGTAAAAATAAGCACTTGGCGCCAGTTTTTCATACCAATCATGTGCGATACAAGTTCGCGCTTACGATCCTCATCTACAGCGTAAATAACTTGCTCTACTTCAACCGCGGCTGAGTTACGTTTATCAACTTCAATTAGCTCTGGGTTTTTAAGTAACTTTTTACTGAGTTCAAACACGCTGTCATCAAACGTAGCTGAAAATAGTAAAGTTTGGCGATCGCCCGGGACATGTCGCAATATACGTCTAATTTCATCAATAAACCCCATATCAAGCATGCGGTCAGCTTCGTCAAACACTAAGGAGTCTACGCTTGAAAGTACCACACTGCCTTTAACTATATGATCAAGCAAACGCCCAGGTGTTGCCACTATAACTTGCGCTGTTTTAAGGGCTTTTATTTGAGGGCCAATACTTGCGCCACCATAGGCTAAAGCGCCATTGATATTAGTGCCTTGTGCGTACTTTTCAAAGCTTGCAAATACTTGCTGAGCAAGCTCACGGGTTGGCGTTAAAATGACTACACGTGCAAGGCCTTGCTCATCTTTTTTAGGGGTATTTAAAAGCTTATGTAATAAAGGTAAAACAAAGGCGGCAGTTTTACCCGTACCTGTTTGCGCGCTGCCCATTACATCACTTCCGGCTAAAATAGGCGGAATAGTTTTAATCTGAATTGCGGTTGGTTGAGTGTAATTATTTTGCTCAATCGCTGTTAATAATAACGGGTCGAGATTAAGTGATGAGAACGTAGTAGCAGACATAGGCTTAGCTTTAAAATAACAAAGAGCGCTATTGTACGCATATTACTGTACTGCGTAAATTAACCAGTCCAGAAAAGTATTTAATCGTGGTTGCTCACTTTCGCTTTAGCGCTAAAAACAATAAAAAAGGCGCTAAATAACAGCTGTATTTAGCGCCTTTTATAATTTGCTGTAGCTTTAAGCTGGCTTTAGTGTCGCTTTACGCTCGTTGTAAAACGCTATTAAATCGTCAACTGTTGCTTGGCAGTATTCGCGTATACCCGAAACTACCATATGCTTTTCACCACTACCCACTTTAACGCCGTTTTCTAACAGGTTAAAACGTAGTGTAATTTTTCCGCGCTTACCGGCGTACTCAAAACTAGGCTCTGCAAACTCAAGTTCTGGTGCTGTAATATCAAGATTATCAAGGTTGATAAGCATTGATTCGTAAATAATCATTGGGCGAGCAGGGTTAATCATTACCTCTTGCTTACCCATTAATGGAATAATTACATGCGGGAAAGTAGTACCAGAAAACTCAACATAATTTTTTATTAGGCTATTAGTCAGTGCTGGGCATTGGCTGGTTTTACCTTTGCGCTTTACCTTTAAAATAACTTTTTCGCCATTGGTTACATCAAACTCATCAGCCCCTTCAGGGAAGTTAAGTTTGGTGTTTTCATCAACCATACCGGCAAAAGTAAATTCCATTTGTTCACTAATACCGTAGCGGTCTAGTACCAATGAAAAAAGTAAGTCTCCTGGCGCGCAAAACTTTTTGGCATCTTTGTCGTGAAGTGGATTGTAATCGTCAGCAACGCATTTAGCGAATCGACAACCTTGCTCACGAGAGATAGAAACATAATCAGCATGCTGCTGAAAAAAAGGACTTAACATAGTTTGTTCACTGCTTAAACTGCTTATAACCTATCTATATTACCAGAAAAAAAATACTGAGAGGTCGAATCTGTTAGATTAGTTGCTAAATAAAACAGAGCAATAAAAAACAATGACCTTTTATTTATTAGCGCTATCAATTATATGTGTATTTCCGTACTGCAAAATATCAATAATGCGGCAACCCCTTTGGCACTACTTACTAGCTTTAAGTGTTGTAAGTGCATATTTTCAAGGTTATATAAATTTATATGCTCTGCTGTTCATTGGGCTTTACGTTGTTTTATACTACTGTGTGCTAAATACAAAGCGGGCAATAATACGCGCTATATTAAGTACTGTGTTTATAGTTTCCTCATTAGCATTAGCACTTCATTGGGTGCCTGGTTTTAATAACCTCCCCATTGTTATAAACGAGCGTATTACCAGCGATGCGATTACTTTTACCCTTTATGCTAATTTTGATAAAGCTATGGCTGGGTTATTTCTTTGTGCTTACTTTTATTCGAATAAAAAAACTTTAAAAGCAGACTCTAATAAAGCGGGCCCATTAAACGTTAAACAAGCCAGTTTAATAATTATTACTACTGTTTTAGCTGCGCTCACTGCGGCTTTAATGCTTGGACTTGTAAGCTTTAACCCTAAGGTTCCTGGCTTTTGGTTAGCCTTTATTGCTATTAATCTTTTATTTACCTGTGTTGCCGAGGAAGCTTTATTTCGAGGTTTACTACAAACTAAGCTTAGCAAAATAATTACACCTACCCGTTTAGCAATACTTGCCCCTGTAATTACTGCAGGTATTTTTGCTTTGGCACATTTTGCTGGAGGAATTAACTATGTATTGGTTTCGTTTATTGCCGGCTTGGGGTATGGCTATGTTTTTTATAAAACGCAGCGCTTAGAGTGGGCTATTTTATGCCATTGGTTGGTTAATGTTTGCCACTTCTTTTTGTTTACTTACCCTATGCTCAATAAAATCTAAATACATTTACAAATGCTAACAATTTACTTAGTAGTAAACATTGCCCGCATTTGATTTTGTTAGTAATTTACTATTTCAAATAATAAATTAAGGGACTAATAAATATGCTACGTTTTATAACGGCAATAACAGTGCTCGCCACAATAACGGGTTGTTCAAGCATGACTTATCATACAGATATAGACAACGGCGTTTTATCTCAAGAAATTGGCACCTACGTTAATAAAAGAGATTTACAGCAATTTTATAGCGACCAAGAAGCACACGAAAGTGGCGCTACACTCCTAGGCCGAATAGAAGGTGAAAGCTGTGATGGCGACGGTATGGGTAACAATAATGTAAGCTATAACCGCTCTAAATCAAACGCAATTGATTTACTTAAAGCTGATGCCATGCGCAGAGGCGGAAATGCTTTTACTATTAATTCTTGTAGTGAAACGTCTGTATCGTATTGCGACCTATCTGTTTTATGCACCGGACAGGCCTACGACTATTAATAAGTAAAAGTGCAAATTATATATTAAGCGCAAAGCTAAGTAGTACGCGCTTTCCAGACTCGATTTTAGATACGCTGTGTTCGTATTTATCGGGTCTGAATAAATACACGCGATTAAATAAATTTATAATGCATTTTGAGCATTTAAATACCCCACCCGCTTTAGGTTTCTCTAATACAAAATTGAGCTTGTAATAGCGCCCTTGCTGCACAGGGTCAATATGGTTCATTACGCTATGATTAGTTGGGTAAGTAACAAGGTTTATCGAAAATGTATTACTGCTAAAAATAGCTTTGTTTTTAACGGTTGCAATCATACTGCCTCCTATGAGTTTATATGCCGCATTGTAGCATTTAGTAAATTATGAATGCTTAGGCTAAACAATATCAAAATACGATGTCATATAGCTAAACGGCCTGAAACAAAAAAGCCGAGCTTAATAAGCTCGGCTTTTATAAGTGCATTTTAGTAATTATGCACTTGGGTATTCGCGGTACGCACGCTCTATATTTTTAGCCTGCTTTTTAGAAATACCTAAATGAGCAAGTGCTACACGTAAACGAGCACGTGATAAGTCAGACCCCAATATTTCCATTGCATCAAGCACTGACGTACTTGACGTTTTTCCAGTAATTGCGACAAATATTGGCTCTAAAAAGTCTTTAATCTTAAGCTCGTGGAATGTAGCCACTTCTTTTGCAATTGCAAAAATAGCGGGCTTTTCAAAGCCACGTAAACCTTCAAGCTGCCATACAAAAAATTGTAGCGCTTGGCGAATCACGTTTTCGTCTGCTTTGCCGGCTGTTAATAGCGCAGGATCGTAAGTTGGAATACCACCTACAAAGTGCCCTGCAAGCTCAACCATATCCGACAGCGTATTAATACGTGTTTTAACTTCTGGCAATATTTTAGCTAACATTTCGCCATTAAACTTCCAATCAACAAAGCGCTGAATTAACTGCTCGTCGGTTAGATTCTCGCGGATCCACATGCCGTTTAACCAGCTTAATTTATCTACGTCGAATACTGGACCACCAAGCGATACGCGCTTCATGTCGAAGTTTTCAATCATCTCATTTAACGTGAACTTTTCACGCTCATCAGGCATTGACCAACCCATACGGCCTAAGTAGTTAAGCACGGCTTCTGGCAGGTAGCCCATTTCTTTATAGTAGTTAATAGACGTTGGGTTTTTACGCTTAGACAGCTTTGATTTATCTGGGTTACGTAATAACGGTAAGTGACCAAGTACTGGCGCTTCCCAACCAAAATCTTCATAAAGCTTTAATAGCTTAGGTGCTGAGTTAATCCACTCTTCACCACGAAAAATATGGCTAATTTCCATATGGTGGTCGTCAACTACGTTCGCTAAAAAGTACGTTGGAAAACCATCTGCTTTTAAAAGCACTTGCATGTCTACGTTTTCCCACGGGATCTCAATTTCATCACGTAGGTAGTCGTTAAACTTAAATGTGCCTTCGCTTGGGATTTTCATACGTATAACGTAAGGTTTGCCTTCAGCTAAGTTTGCTTTAATTTCTTCATCTGTATGATTTAAACCACGACCGTCGTATTTAGGGCGTAGGCCTTCTGCCATTTGCTCTTCACGCATTTGATCAAGCTCTTCGCTTGTTGCAAAGCAGTAAAACGCTTTACCATCATCAACTAACTGATGCGCGTATTTTTTATATAAATCGCTACGCTCAGATTGACGGTAAGGACCAAATTCGCCACCCACATCAGGACCATGATCCCACTCAAGCCCTAACCAACGTAGGCTATCCATAATCGCAAGTTCAGACTCTGGCGTGCTACGTACTTGGTCTGTATCTTCTATACGAAGTACAAATTCACCGCCTTGTTGTTTAGCAAAACAGTAGTTAAATAAGGCGATATAAGCGGTGCCAAGATGCGGGTCACCAGTTGGCGACGGGGCAACACGGGTGCGAATTGTCATGGTATATTCTCTTTAAATAAGTGAGATAATAAAAGTGGTTTATGCAGCTACTTTGTTTAAGTAAGCAATAATATCGTTTGATTCGTACAGCCATTGTACTTGGCCGTTTTGCTCTATACGCAGGCAAGGCACTTTAACTTTGCCGCCTTGTTCTAGTAGCTCTTGACGATATTGCTCATTGTCTTTTGCATCACGCGTTTCTATGTTTAAGCCTTCGCGTTTAATGGCGCGACGTACTTTTACACAAAACGGGCATGCTTTAAATTGATACAGTTTAAATTGTGAGGTTTGCTGATCAAGCTGTGCTTGCTCGTCGCTTGCACGCTTTTTACTGCGAGGAGTAAATACAAAATTAAAGAATAAGATTATACAACCTAAAAACCAACGAACTAATTTCATGTTCTGTGCTCTGCTTACAACAATTTAAGGAGCCAGATTTTAGCACAAATTTACAATCAAAAAAGTGTAATACTGCGAGAATTACACTCAAGTAATTTAATTTACTAAAAGTGCTTCTATAGCAAGACCATATCATCCCTATGAAGTACTTCTGCGCCACTATCGTAATCGAGTAACTGGCCTATTTGACTAGAATGCGCACCCTTTATTTTATTTACCTCGGTGCTACTAAAGCGCGTTAAGCCCCGTGCAATTACTTGATTTTTATTATCTATTAAATCAATTAAATCACCGCGTTCAAAACGTCCAAATGCATTAGTAACGCCTTTAGCAAGTAAGCTTGCGCCTTTATTTTGAAGGGCGCCAATAGCACCTGCATCTATAACAATTTGGCCGGTACTTTTAGGCCCGGCTAGTAACCATTTTTTACGGCCATCTTTTGGAGCGGTGAGTTTTAAAAAACGCGTGCCTGGTAACTCGTCACTCATGCATTTTAAAATAACGTTTTTACCTGCGCCTTTAGCAATAATAACTTCAACACCTGCGCGCCTTGCAATGTCGGCGGCTTGCAGTTTAGTCGCCATACCGCCGGTGCCTAAATTTGTACCACTGCCACCAGCAAGTTGTCGCAGTTCATCGTTTATATGTGTTACTTCACCAATGAGGGTGGCATCGGCGTTTGTGCGCGGATCGCTGGTAAATAGCCCTTCTTGATCGGTAAGTAGCAGTAACTTATTAGCATTAGCCAAAATAGCGACAAGTGCCGATAAATTATCGTTGTCGCCTACTTTTATTTCGCTGGTAGCGACTGCGTCATTTTCGTTAATGATGGGTACAACGTCGTAATTTAATAACGCATTGAGTGTATCGCGGGCATTAAGGTAGCGCTCTCTGTCGTCTACATCAGCGCGAGTTAGCAGCATTTGCCCTACATTTACACCGTATAAACCAAACAAGCTCTGCCAAATATGAATAAGTTGACCTTGTCCAATTGCAGCAAGCATTTGTTTATCAATTAAGCTTCTGCCACAGGGTTTTAATAGTTGTTCGCGCCCAGCAGCAACTGCACCGCTCGATACTAAAATAACGTGATGACCTTGTTTTTTAAGCTCGCAACATTGGCGTACTAATTCAACCATATGTGCTTTATCTAGTTTATCGGTGCCGCCAGTAAGTACGCTTGTACCAAGCTTTACAACTATTACCTGTTCCCTTTGCATGTGCTTTTTACTACTGATTAATTAAAGATGAATTAATTTATACCAGCTCGGTATTTTTGAACAAGTTAAAAATATTCATGCTAGGATCTGATTTTATTAAATTATGTAAATTACTCTCTATGCCTGCCAGTTTATGTCTAATTATTGCCACCTTTTTATGGGGCAGCTCTTTTATTGCGCTCAAATATGCCATTGCCATTTACGACCCTGCCTTGGTGATATTTTTACGCATGCTCACCACGTTAGTTTTGTCGCTTTGTTTATGGCGCTACGTTATTCGGTTTGAGTATTTAAAAGGTGACTGGAAGTATTTAGTGGGTATGTCGCTTGCTGAGCCTTGCTTGTACTTTTTATTTGAAGGCCATGCAATGGAATACACGTCAGCCTCACAGGCTGGGGTTATTGTGTCGTGCTTACCTATTATTATTGCACTGCTTGCCTTTTTATTGCTTAAAGAATACATAAGTAAATCCATCGTGGTCGGTTTTACGCTGTGTATTGGCGGCAGTATTTTACTTACGCTTCTTTCACCCAGTTCTGAGCAGGCACCTAATCCGTTGTTGGGTAACTTTTTAGAGCTTATGGCTATGGTGTGCGCTGCATTTTATACCGTAAGTATTAAACATTTAGCTAATCGCTACTCGCCCCTGACTTTAATTGCATTGCAAGGTATTAGCGGCAGCTTGTTTTTTGCACCGTTTTTATTTTTTATCGACCTACCAAGCGAAAACCAACACGACTTAACCGCACTTATGAGCATTTTGTATTTAGGCTCGTGTGTAACCCTTGGCGGCTACGGCATGTACAACTACGCTATTAGCAAAGTATCGGTATTAACCGCTGCTGCATACTCTAATTTAATTCCTATTTTTACACTTATTTTGTCCGCTATTATTTTGGGCGAAGTGCTCAACGTTTGGCAATGGCTGAGCATATTTGTGGTATTTATTGGTGTAATGGTAAGCCAGCGCCATCAAGAACTTGTGGTTGATATACCGCTTAGCGAATCGGGCGAAGACATTTGCGCAGATACAAGCAGCCTTAAATCAGTACCCGAGGCAAGCGAATCAAAAGGATAACAGGTAAGCAAATACAGCCCAGGTGTTTGTAAAAATGAGTTTTGGGATTGATGAATAACCTCAATCCCCGTTACCTTATAATTTTGTATCACCCCACTTTGCAGCTGCAAATTAAACGCCTCCCCCACTTTTGCGTTTTGTAAAAATGCAAAGTGGGTGTCGTTATGCCCAGCTATTAGCGCGCCTTTTTCGTTTCCAAATTCTTTTCCGCCAAGCTCCCCTGCGGGTAAAAATTGGCTAGGCGCAAATGCTAAATTACGACCACTCGCTCCAGCCAATACGCTTAATGTTTTATTATGGCTTGGCCAATCAAGCTTTGCAGTAACGTAGCTGTCGGCGTAATACCACGGCCTTACTTTAATCCCGGGTGATTTAAGCGCCTCTTGCCATGCTTGTTCAATTAATACTTGAGCAAGCCACGCTTTTGCCTGCATATAAGCACCGTGACCAAATAATCCAAGCCCAGCGATTAGTAAGCCCGCGCTTAGCCACCTTTTCATTTACGTGCCCTGCTTAATTTAAATGATCGGTTTATTTTAAGCGCGCCAAATCCCAATAATAAAATACAGCCTAGCAATATATGTAACCTGCTTTGCCCATCGGTTTGCGGTAAACGCATTGCCATACCTTGTGGTACTGCATTAGTAGCTTGCGCTGTTTGCTCTGCCACTTCTTTTATGTGAGTTTGTTCAATCGCTATAAAAGCAGTAAACGGGCTAAGTAATTGATGAGTAAGCGCAAGCTCCTGTACTTCATCTTTAACGGTACTTTGCTCGTTGTATAAAAGTAATGACTTGATTTTTTGGCGCGCCCACAGTTTTGCTATACCTTGAGCGCTTGAGCTATTTTGTGTACTTAATTTAATACTTAAAGGCCCTTGTGCTGTTTGCCCAGCAAGTACCACACTTTTAGCATTATTAAGTTTTATAGCGACCATGATAGGCTCGCCAAAATATAAATCAGGTAGTGGTGACGGCCAAAAACCTAAGCTGTTACCGCCTTCATCGCTTAGTGCCAAATTAGTAATAGCCGGATGTGCAAGCTTATCAAACAACTGCTGCATTTTAGGTTGCACCTCACTTGTGCTGCCTATAAACGTAAATGAGCCCTTACCGACATCTGCCGCTCGGCGCATAAAAAAGCTGTTAGGTGCGCTGCCAATACCCACTGTAAATAAGCGGCTATCACCTAATTTACTTTGAATATTTTTAAACAATGCGTCTTCGTTGCTTACGCTGCCATCAGTTAAAAATACAACTTGGCGTACAAAACCATCAAACTCGCTGCCATCAAGTACGGCATTAAGCGCACCTTGTATTTCTGTGCCGCCGTCGGCTTCTAGGCTATAAATAAATCGCTCTGCACGGCGTAAATTAAAGTCGCTGGCTATAAGTGGTTTATCGCTCATTGGAGTCACTATGTTATCAAAACCAATTATGTTAAAGCTGTCGTCGCTATCGAGTAATGACAGCGCATAAAACAAGGCTTTTTTAGCTTGCTCCATAGATTGCCCGTGCATAGAGCCAGACGTATCAACTACAAATACCATTTCGCGAGGTAATCGCTGAGTTTGTGTAAAGTGATCCCCTGGTGGCATTAGCATAGCAAGGCCGTATCGGTCACCATTTTCAAACTGCTGAGTAAAAAATGCGGCTTGAGCTTGCTCTTTTTGCAGCGGTTTAAACTCAAGTACAAAGTCGCGATTAACTGCATTTGTCTCATTTAACGCTATTTTATATTGCCCAAACGCAGTGTTTTGTACATCAACATTATGAAATTTAGAATTGATATCCACCAGCTCTAAGCCTACGTCTATATCAATGTTTAAGCTAAATTGGCTGCTTGGTACGTTATCATTTTGAGTACTGCTTTTAATACTGTAAACAGGGCTTAACCATCCCGTTGGGAGCGGATTAACATGCGCTTGATTTTGAGTATTAACTTCACCACTAATCGCGTGATAACGCGGTGTAATAGTAGTCGGAAATCTAATAGCAAATGTGCCGCTGCTGTAATCAATTATTTCTTGATACTCAAGCTCAATAATTACTCGCTCACCAGGACCAATATTTGCCACATTAGTAATAAACATATTGGCGCGTTGCTGACGTACAAGGGCCGCTTGCTTACCTCCTTTTTTAGCCTTCTCGTATTTTTTTTCAGCTTCCACTTTTTTATCAATTTGGCCTTTAATGACTCGCTCACCTATACGCATCGTCATGGCATGTACGGCGCTTTCATCTGGCAATGGAAAAACGTAGCGCGCGTTAACTGCAAACGGGTTTTCGTTTTGATAGGTTTGCGTTACTACAACATGATTAATTAGGCCGGTTAAGGTCATATTGGCGTCGCTTTTTAATATTATTGCTGGGCCTGCTGGCGCACCATTGCTATCAAAAAGTTCTAACTTGGGTGATTGCGCATGGCTTTTAAAGCTCGCTAACAGCACAATCGCTATGAATATAAAAATACTTACTTTAGTAAGTATTTTGGTTGGTTTACTCAACATAAAATCACTCCATCGAACGCTTTGTTTTAAATAGTTTTAGTTGCTCGCCGTTTGGCCATTTGCTGGGTTCATTGAGCGAGTGGTAAGCGTTACGCGTCTATCAAAAAAGTTATCTTCCACCGTGTTGCTATTAGCCAATGTTTGCTGCTCGCCAAATGCCTGCGTGCTTAAACGTTTATGGCTCACACCGTGTTTTATTAAATAGCTTTGCACGGCATTTACACGCGCTTTAGAAAGTAAAAAGTTAGCTTGCTCATCGCCGCGTTGATCGGCAAAGCCACTTAAATCAAGTGCGAGTTGTGATTGGTTGTTTAACAAGGTAACGAGTTGATCTAACTGCAGCGCAAAATGCGGGGCAATAACACTTGAACCTGTTTTAAATTGCACCGTCATCGCCAATAAGTTATTAATTTGAACTTGAGTTAACTGCTCATTTTGATTGGCAAGCACTTCTAGCTGTTGCTCTAACATATTATTGTGGTTAAGCACGTGTTGGTAATCGCTGGTTTTTTCTTTCATAACCGTAATTGCACGCTCTTGCTCTGCAATTTTGTTATCTGCTACTTTTGAATCACCTATTAAACCACCGGCAAATGCCCCAATAAACGCACCTATTGGCCCGCCTACTACGCCGCCAATAATAACGCCTGCACCTAGCCCAATAGCCGTTTCTTTATGGGCTTCTTTTGATGGCGTGTTAGATGTTGAGGCAATTGCTGGAGTACAAAAACTAGCAATCAGTGTTAACGCAATTAATGTCTTCTTCATGATTTGATCCTTAAACTTACTTTTTAATTTGTGATGTTTTGTTTTGATGGGTGTATTAAAACAAGTTCAAGTGGCAATAAAGGGGAGCAAAAATGGCAAACTGCTGAGCAATTGTGGCAAAAAAATGGCAATTGCCTTTTTAAGCGTACTTAGCTTAAAAACTTCGATATAGTGCACAACAGAGGCAATAGGATAATGATTAGAATGAAAAAAATAGCCATCGTTGAAGATGAACCCGCAATCCGCGAAAACTACATAGAAATGCTGAGCGCACAGGGCTATCACGTTAGTGGCTTTGCAGATCGCGCCAGCGCAGAAGCTGAATTTAAAAATGCCCTGCCCGATTTAGCCATTGTTGATATTGGCCTAGGCCATGAAATAGATGGTGGTTTTTTACTGTGCCAAACATTGCGAGCGCTTTCTAAAACACTGCCTATTATTTTTTTAACCGCCCGCGATAGCGAAATAGATACCGTATGCGGCCTGCGCATGGGCGCCGACGACTACCTAACAAAAGACATAAGCTTGGCTCACTTGGCTGCACGTATTGGTGCGCTGTTTCGCCGAATGGAAGCACTTGAGCAACCCGCTGATGCAAACGCACTCATAACACGCGGGCAATTAACGCTCGACACACAACGTATGCAGGTATTTTGGCAACAACAATTAGCTGATTTAACCGTAACCGAATTTTGGATGCTGCATTCACTCGCCCAGCGACCAGGCCATGTTAAAAGCCGTAACGAATTAATGAGCGATGCTAAAATTTATGTAGACGACAGCACCATTACTTCACACGTAAAACGTATCCGTAAAAAGTTTATAGCACTCGACAGCTCCTTTGATTGCATAGATACCGTGTATGGCATGGGCTATCGGTGGGAACAACACTAATGCTACGATTTGGTCTGCGCAGTAAATTTATATTACTTTCATGTTTTTTGTTTTTGCTGCCGTGGCTTGGCTACGAGTACGTATGGGAAATGGAAAAGTTTTTACGCCAAGGCCAAGAAAAAACCCTCGTAGGCACTACTCGCGCACTTGCTACTGCATTACATGAGCGCCCCGCATTATTTGACGAGCAAACCAACTTTTTAGACCAAGTAGTAAAAGGCCGCGATTTATACGCTTATAATCTTAAAAACCCTATTCAGCTCGACGGTAAACTTAACGATTGGGACAGCTACCAGCCGTTATTTTGGCATTACGACAAACGCTACTTACAAAAAGCAGATAACAAACATCAAGCCAGTGACTTATCATTTGATCACATGGTGGGAAAGTTTGATAACTACTTATACGCCGTATTTAAAGTCACCGACAATACCCTTATTTATCGCGCTAAAAATAGCTTAAGCATTACTAATAACGATTATTTACAAATTGGCCTAAAAACGCCTGACGGCCAGTTTAACACTTACATTATTGCGCCACGCCAAAACGGCTGGGTTAATGCGTTTGATGCAAAAACCAAAGCCCCTTTTACTAAAATCCAGGGCTATTTTGAAAGTACCGAATCTGGTTATAACGTAGAGCTGCGTTTTCCTATCAACATGCTGGGCAACAAACTTGGCTTTGCCATTGTTGATGTTGATAATAAAGAGGCGTTGTTAGAGCCTAAAATAATGTCGACCTCAAACTTAAATAACCCAAACGATTTAGGCTCGGTACTCGTACCTTCCCCAGAAATTAGCCGTATTTTAAAAGGCATGGGCCACAGTGGTAGCCGCATTTGGGTAGTTGATAACCATCATCGCGTACTTGCACAATCGGGTACTATTCAAAATGCAGATGGCGTATGGGCTGATGGGCTTGCTAACCAAGCACCTAAAACTTGGTGGCAGCGCTTTGAGCAAAATTACTTGCACCCAATTTACTATAAAATATTAACGCGTCCCGAAAATGAGTTTTTAGATACCCTGCACGATGTAGCTTCTATGCAGGGCACACATTTAGCTAAAGCATTAAAAGGGCAACCAGCATCGTCTTGGCGCTTAACTCCCGACAGCAAAGCTGTTATTTTATCGGCCGCTTACCCTATTTGGATCCAAGACCAAGTAATTGGTGCAGTAATAGCAGAGGAAACCACTAACGGCGTACGTACGCTACGTAATAAATCGCTCGAAAAACTGTTCAACGTTATTTTAGCCGTAATGCTAATTGGTACTGTCACCTTGTTCTTTTTTGCCTCGCGTATATCGAACCGAATTAGGCGACTGCGCGATACAGCTGAACAAGCAATTGATGCACAAGGGCGTGTTACCGGCAGTATTAATTACAGCGATGCTAACGATGAAATTGGCGATCTGTCTCGTAGTTTTTCAAACATTGTTAGTCGACTTGGTGGCTATACCGATTACTTAGAAAATATGTCGTCGCGATTATCACACGAGCTGCGCACGCCGGTTGCCGTAGTACGCTCGTCACTCGAGAACTTACAAAGCTTGCCGCAAAACGAGCTGAGCCAAAAATATCTCGATCGCGCCAGCGAAGGCGTTGAACGCTTAGGTAAAATAATAACCATCATGAGCGAAGCCACTCGCCTTGAACAAAGTATTCAAAGCAACGAACCTGAGCCTTTTGATTTACAAAAAGTAATAAATGGCTGCATGCAAGGCTATCAGCTTACTTACCAACATCAGCTATTTACGCTTGATGTATGCCAAAACAAATTACCTATGCAAGGTGCACCGGAGTTTATAGCTCAGCTACTTGATAAGCTTATTAATAACGCGCTGGAGTTTAGTGAAGCCAATACGGCTATTAATGTAGGCCTTAAGCAGAGCGAAAATAAAGCAATATTAACAGTGAGTAACACAGGCCCCGCGTTACCCGAAGGATTAACTGAGCATATTTTTGACTCTATGGTGTCGGTACGTAGCCAGCAAATGCAGCAACAGCCACATTTGGGGTTAGGTCTTTATATTGTAAGGCTGGTGTGCGACTACCATAAAGGCAGTGTAACAGCGCAAAATAACGAGCAAGGTGATGGTGTCGTATTTACCGTAACGCTGCCGTTAGTTACTGGCTAAGGCTGTATTTTTACCATTATATTTGTACCGTTATATTTATAGCTACAGCATTATATGCAAATAGTAATTACGCAATAAATTAAATTCAGCTGTATATTTTTCGTTAAAAACAGTTACTTTAATTTACCTTAACTCCATATAAATTAACAAACAAACCCCTCCCACCCCTCAAAACCTGCCAGTTACAATTTAGTACAACTTCAAATGTAACTATTCACTTTTAATTCAGTCGAATGACCATACCCTACATCATATTAAAGTATTAAATTGAAGGAATACTCATGAAACCATCACTAGAGCGTGAAGAACTAGACTTTATTTTTGACTTATACAGGCCCTCTAAAAAACCGGAGTCTGAAAATGTAAAACCTAAAAGTACAAACTACAAAGAACTAAGAAAGCACGACGCGACTAAAAACCAAGGCGTATCGCACTACTTAGTCTAATTTTATTGCGCTTGGGACTTCTCATGTTCTAAAAATGCTTTAATGCAGTTTATTTCTGCAAGTTTTACTTCTTCGCCTATTTCAGGGCCTTTTTTGCCATTTTTAAGTGCATTTTGCACTACCAGTTTCTTATCCATTTTTTGCAGTTCAGTATGAATTGCTCGCAGCTTAGCTGCTTGCGGGTATGGCTTATCAACCAGTGTTTCACCACGCCCTTGTGCATCGCATTGGCATGCTTGGGTAAACGCTATAAAACGTTCTGGGTGTACCAACGCATTTAAGTTAGTCACTATTAGCTTATGAATAGTTTGCGGCCTTAACTGATCAATCGTGTGGCAAAGGGTATGATTATCACTGGTGAGTACACCAACATCGCGAAAACGATTAGGCACTTTTAAGCGCTCACAAAACGCCTCAATAACTGCAACACCTTCGCGTTCGTGCCCACGTAGGTTTCCATACTTTTTAAAACTAAGCGCTTTTCCAAAATCATGGGTTAGTGCAGCAAAACGTGCTTCCAAGTTAAAATTTAAATCGGCAGCACGCCTAAGTACCAGCATAGTATGTACAAATACATCCCCTTCAGGATGATGGGTTGCTGGTTGAGGTACGTTAACCATGCGCTCAAGCTCTGGAAAAATGCCTAAGCCTTGCAGTGCTTCAAAATAAAGCTCAGGGTACTTTTCACCCAGTGCTTTTTCGGTTTCAAGCCACACGCGCTCTGGTACTAAATGATTTAGCTCACCTTTATTTTTAAGCTCGCGCATTAGTGCATAAGTACTTGGGTGAATACGCCAATCACTGCCATAGCGCGCTAAAAAACGGGCAATACGCAGTACTCGAACAGGGTCTTCTACAAATGCCTCCGTGGTGTGGCGCAGTGTTTTATTTTGTAAGTCAGTTTGGCCATTAAACGGGTCAATAATATTACCGTGTTCATCAAGCGCCATTGAATTTATGGTTAAATCACGCCTTGCTAAATCTTCTTCTAGCGTTACAGTTGGGCTGGCATCAACCACAAAGCCTGTATAGCCCTTGCCACTTTTACGCTCTGTGCGCCCGAGTGCATATTCTTCTTTTGTTTTTGGGTGTAAGTAAACCGGAAAATCGCTACCTATTGGTACAAAACCTAGCGACTGCATTGTTTCTGGCGTTTCGCCAATTACTACATAATCGTTATCTTTTGATTTTATATTTAGCAGCTTGTCGCGAACTGCCCCACCAACGAGGTAAACTTGTTTTAAGTTACTTTTCACTTTATTCCCATAAACATTAATAAAATTGTTTGATGTTAATCATAACATTAATTAAAAAATTCTGCGGTGTTTGCCAAGCTCAAGTAAGCTCATTACAATGGCGCATTATTTTCAGCTATAGCCTCACAATTAATGAAAAACCATTCATCAAAAAAAGAACTTATGTTACTACCCATTTTATTAGTGGTTATTTTAATGTGTGTGGCGGGTCACTTTTTACTACAAGCAAATTTTCAAGACAGTAATGTGGTTGAATACATGTTAGCAGCACTGCCGTTTGCTATGTTTGGATTGGTTATTGTGGCGTTTAAAATGGCGGCTAAAAGCGAAAAGGATGAACAAAACGAGCAGGACTCTTAATCCTGCTTTTTGGCTGATTTAAAGTACGTGGTAGCCAAACCAGTCTGGCTTTATCGGCTGCGATATACCGCTGGGCGTGAGTTTAATGTTTAGCTGGCTGTCGAGTAAATCAATAGCAAAGCAATCGTCTACGTCATGTAAATCATCTTTATGAATATGGCTAAGGCCTGCAAGTAAATCGTTTTTAGCGCGCTCTTTAGCTTCATGGCTACTACTTGCAACATACAGTGCAAAGTCGTGTTGCTCAGCCATAGAGTCACTCCTATAAGCCCCTAAATTTACAAAATAGAGTTGTTTATTTTGCTCCACATAGCTATCGACTACTTCTACTTTAAAGCCATCAATGTGATTAATTGCCATGTAACTATCCATGTGAACACTACTTCTGTCGCCTACCCACTGGCTTTTTAACTTTGAGTAGGTTTGCTCTATATTCTCCCCAACTACAAAACGAATATCATGCATTTCAATGTGGCAACCTCGAATCCGGCCACCTAAATAAACCATAAATAACTGCATGCTTTTCCTTAACCTAAATTATCAACATCAATATTATGCTTTTTAATCAACTTATAAAAATCTGAGCGGTTACGTTTAGCAAGCTTAGCGCCTTCGGCTACGTTACCACCTGCCATTTTTAAAGTGTTAATTACATAGTCGCGCTCAAACTCTTTTTTAGCGTCGTTTAGTGATAATGGTTCTACATTTGTTTCGTTACTATTTAGCGCTGCTAACACTAAGTGCTCTGAAATAACATCGCTTGGCGTTAATGCTACGACCTGCTCTACTACGTTTTGTAGTTGGCGGATATTACCTGGCCAGTCGTAACGCACAAGCGCATGCATAGCATCGCTTGCAAAGTGTTTTTCAGTTTGCTTCATGCGCTTAGCAATGCTTGCACTAAAGTGCTGTGCTAATAAGCTTATATCTTCGCGGCGCTCACACAGTGGCGGTAATTTTAAATTAACTACGTTTAAGCGATAGTATAAATCTTCTCTAAATTGTTGGTTTAAAATAGCTTCAGGAAGATTTTTATGTGTAGCCGACACTATGCGTACATCAATTGCTATTTCTTCTTGAAAGCCCACCGGGCGAATTGTTTTTTCTTGTAATACGCGCAGTAACTTAACCTGCAAGTTAAGTGGCATATCACCTATCTCGTCTAAAAATAACGTGCCGCCCTCAGCTTGTTGAAACAACCCTTGGTGATCTTTAATTGCGCCTGTAAAAGAGCCTTTTTTATGACCAAATAATTCGGACTCTAAAAGCTCCCCTGGTACAGCGCCGCAGTTAATTGCAACAAAAGGTCCGTTACTTACATGGCTATGTTGATGAATCGCCTGTGCGAGTAGCTCTTTACCTGTACCACTAGCCCCTGAAATTAGTACATTAACTTGTGTTGGCCCAAGTAGTTTTACTTGCTCGAGCAAGTGAAGCATTGTGCCGCTACGCGTAACAATATTACTTTTAGGTGCTGCTTCATCAGCGTTAACACCGTGAATTTCTATCGCTTTAGCAAGGCTGTCAAATAGCTCATCTTTATCTACAGGTTTAGTTATAAATGCAAAAATGCCCTGCTTAGTTGCCTCTACTGCATCAGGAATTGAACCGTGCGCTGTCATCATAATGACAGGTAATGCAGGGTAGCGGCTTTGCAACTGACGATGCAGCGCCATGCCATCCATTTCATCCATACGCAAGTCGGTTATTACGGCGTCAAACACTTGGCTTTTAAGTATTTGTAGTGCGGTTAAGCCGCTTTCACAGGTCGTTACTTCGTACCCTTTTGATTCGATACGAATAGCGAGCAGTTTTAATAAGCTAGCGTCGTCGTCAACGAGTAATACTTTTGCACCTTGCACTTTAGTTGCTACCATAGTTACTGCTCCTTAGTTTCTTCTCGTAGTAAAAGCTGCTGCTCAATTGTTGCTAAAGATGAGAGGGTTTCTTGCATTTTATTGTTAAGTGCTTGCTGCTCTTTTTTAGCATTTATTTGCATAGTCACTTGCTGCTTTTGAAGCCATAAATATTGCTTTATATCATCTGGCCAAAAGTAAGCAAGATCGAGTTTTAGCAACTTAGTCATTACTGTATTTGGATCATCATTTATGTTTAAGCACATAAATTTAAAAAAGCGTTTAAGATCGTTTTCGCCTGTAAAAATATCTTTTTTTGGCACCAATTTAAATCCGCCACACTGATTAGCGTGCCATGCAATAACTTGCTCTGCTGGAGGGTAGCTAGGTTCTATTTTTGGTCTGGGTTTTGGGCTTGGTTTGCTGTTTTTGTCGTTTTTTATTTTAGTATCGACCACAGGTGCTGGTGTAATTGACACACGCTCTTCTTGCCCATTATTAATTTCACAACCTGATATAACCATGCTGCTACTGAGCACACATAAAATAGCGATTAAACGCAAGCGCATGTTAATTAACTCCTAGATTTTTTGTTATGGGAATTTTAATTGAAAACCGGCAACCATGCGGCTCGTTATGCTCAACAGTAAGTGTACCTCTTAGCTGTTCAACAGATTCTTTCACAATAGTTAAGCCAAGCCCACTGCCTTGCAGCGTAACATTTTTACTGTGTTTACCTTGATAAAATGCGCTGAAAATTTGAGTTTTTTCTTGCTCTTTAATACCGCACCCTTTATCAAGCACAGCAATGCAAAGTTGGTTTTGCTCAAGTGCTAAATTAATAGTAACGCTTTGCTTATCTTGTGAAAATTTTAAGCCATTTGAAATAAGCTGAATTAAAATCATCTCAATAAGCTCACTAGGTAAAGCAAGCTCTTTATTAGGTAAGTTATTTTGCCATTGCAGAGCTTGCTGACGCGCACTTAAGCGATGTTCAAAATGGCTATTAATTTTATTAATAAGATAGCTAAACTCAACTTCGCTTAGGCTGTCTTTACTGGTGCGAATTGCATTATAACTCAGCAGGCTGTCAATCATTGTACGAAGGCGCACCATAGATTGGCTAATAAGCTCAAGCACTGCTTTTTGCTCAGCAGTAATTGGGCCTACTATTTCATCAGTTAGTAAATCAGTGCCTTCGACCATTGAAGCAAGCGGCGTTTTTAGCTCATGGGTAACATGGCGTAAAAAGGTATCTTTTTGCTGCTCAAGCATATGTAGTTGCTCTTGCACCCATTGGAGTTTTTCTCCTAGCTCAACTAGCTCAGCGGAACCTTTAACTGATATTTTTTGCTGCCAATGTCCCTGTCCTAACTTATCAATAACCGTGGTTAACCCTTTTAGTCGTCCACTTATGCGCCATAAAAAACCACCACCTACAATTAAAGTAAGTGGAATAAGTGCCACCAGCCAGTTTATAAATGAGGCTTGCAGGCTTGTCAGCTCATTTTGGTTATTGGTAATTTGCGCTTCGTTTTTATCACGTAACCATAAAGTAAGTTCAGCGACTAAATCGCTCACTGGGACAAACAACTCAGCTTGTTGTTGTTTTTGCTCAACCAATTCAACATGCGCGGTTTGTAAGGTGGTATATAAGCGTTGCCATTGGTGGGTATAATCTTTATTCATGTTTACAAATTTAAGCTCATCAATGCTTTGCAGGGATGATTGCCATTTATCAACAATGAGTTTGTCGAGCGATTCACTTTTTAATACCCAGTTTTGCCTAGTGGCCCGCTCAAGACTGTTGAGTTCTTGTTTTAAAGTATTAAACGATTTAGTAACTTGGTAATTGTTACTTACAAGACTTTGAGTAATAGCTAATTGCTTGTTAAGCGCATTTAAAAATACAATCACCACTATAGAAAGCGGGAGCAACGAAAGCAGCATACTCATTGCAAATTGCCCGATTAAATTAGGCCGCCAGTTAAGCATTGCTTGGTATTTTTTAGCTATGGTTGCTGGCATTTCGTTTAGTCCTTTTAAGTTAAGCGTTCTATTATTAAGTGCTTACCTTATACACTAGCTGAACCAGCAATTATATTTAATACAATTAACAGCCAGTGCTACAAAAACAATGTGTCGCCAAATAGAGACAGCGTAAATCATTGATTTTAAAGATATCTCTTTAATCTCGCTACATAGTGTTGCAAAAGACATACAAAAATTACAATAAACCCCGTAAAAAATTCTCACTCTCCTCAAGTTAAAACGCTAAGTAATTGAAAATTAATAACAATTATTATTGGCATCATTTTTGTAATGCTGTTACTAACTTTAATCAATAAGGAAATAATTATGAACAAACGCATTTTAGTAGTTTCATCATTACTAGCTTTAGGCTTTTTAGGCGCTAACGCACACGCAATGGACGTTCACGCGACTTTTAACGAGCTTGATAAAGACAGTAACGGTACATTAAGTGAAGCCGAAGCAGGTGAGGATGCCGTTTTACACGAAAATTTTTTACAAATTGATACTAATCAAGATGGGCAATTGTCGCTAGATGAATTCAAAAAATTTATTCAATAAACTCATTTAATAAGGAACGTGATTATGAAACAACTTATAGCCGCTTTTTCATTAATGTTTTTAGCAATTAGTGCCACCGTAATTGCATCGCCAACAAACGTGCGCTTTGCTCATTTAGATAAAGATATGGATGGACAAATATCAATTGTAGAAGCAAAGGAAGACAAAGAAGTAATGAGACAATTTGCCGACTTAGATGAAGACGGTGATGAAAAAGTCTCAAAAAAAGAATTTGAAAGCTTTAAGCCTTAATGAGTAATTACTGATTAAGCTTTACTTAAGCTTGTTACAAGTAAACTGAATTTAAAAGCATTTGCCATAATCCCTGAGGGAGTGTGTAAAAGGATTTAATGTTGGGAGTTAAATTACGGCAAGTGCTTTTTCCTTTTTACTTTATTTTAGCCACGAACTTTTAATACATCTTTTGGAAGGAAAACCATGAAGATACTTTCCCTTGTTATAAGCATTTTAATGCTATTAAGTTTTGATGCCGCGGCACTTGATGTAAAGCAACGCTTTGATCACCTAGATAGCGACAAAAGTGGCTATTTAACACACGACGAACTTGATCCCCAACCACAACTTTTAAACACCTTTGTAAAATGGGACAAAAACCAAGATAACCAAATTTCGCTAGTCGAATTTAAAAGTTATCTAACTAACAACCTTTACTAAGTGATTTATATGAAAAGTATTAGCTATATAACGCTGCTGGCGTTTAGTATTTTTAGCGCATTTAGTTTTGCCGCAAGTAACGACATTGCAAAGCAATTTAAAAAGCTAGATAGGAATAAAGACGGTTTTTTATCACGTTCAGAAACAGCTATAGACCCGGCTTTGTGGTCACGGTTTTCAAGCTACGATAGTGACAAAGACGGTAAATTAGCATTAAATGAATATGGCTTATATGCAAGTAAGTAGATTTATAGCTAGATAAACAAACACCTAGCTTATTATATCTATTAATTACGTTCAGGCTTTATTTTTAGAACAATGCGCCAAATACTCTGCATCAGTAGGTTTTGGGCTCACCATAAAATCCATTTTGAGATAAGTTAGGATAGGTTGCTTACTCGTATTTTCAGTTGTCGCTTTCCAGCGCCATAAACCCACAGCAGCTGCCGCATTATTATCAAACACGCCCTCGGGGTAAGACGAAATGATGTTATACCCTTGAGCCCTACCTTGTGAGTTAACTAGCACAGATAACTCAACACAGCCTGAAATACTTTTCTTTGCAGCTTCTATCGGATATCGCGGCTCTACTCTTTTAACAACATCCCAGTATTCACCTGCCTTACTTCGCAGTTCAGGACTCGATAAATCAATAAAACTCAGCATTTCATCGCTTACTTGTTTATCAGACGTTGAACTACAGGCTGTTAGCATCATACTCAAGGGGAGTAATAAATAGAGAGCTTTCATAGCATTTCCTTATTCTTGATGCTTATTTAGTTATTTATAAATATTAGTATTAATACCCATCTAATTTTATAAAGGTTCGAGCTAAAATATTACACACACCGAAAGTAATTTTAAAGTGAGGTAAATAAGTACTTTTTTCAAACCTTGTAATTTTCTCGTTACTTGAAATGTTTCATCAGTAGGAGATTTTTTTAGTTTTTCCTGTTACTTGAAATGTTTCGCCAGCCGGACAATTTTTTAAATATTTTTTACCTACTGGTATTGAATCAATCATAAAATCAATTCTAATATGAGTAAGTATAGGTTGTTTAGTTACATTTACGTTAGTAGGCAGCCAGGCCCATGTATTTAAAGATTGAGCTGCGGCTTCATCAAATAACCCTTTAGGATATGAAGAAATTACTTTATATCCCTGCGCCTTACCCTCAGCATTAATAATAGTCATGAGTTCTACACAACCTGCAAGACCTTTTTTTGCAGCAGCTATTGGATATCGTGGTTCTGTTCTTGTGGAAATATTCCAATAGTCTTTCACCCTGTCGCGCAGTTCAACACTTGATAAATCTATATAATCGCGTATTTCAGCATTTGATACATCAGTATGGTTTAGCTTTTCTACACTCTTATCTACAGTAGGTGTCGATCCACATGCCGCAAGTAATGAAGTTAATGGGAGTAATAAATAGAGGGCTTTCATAGCGTTTCCTTATGCTTTATTGATTGTTTTACATACTAAATAATCACATCAATTACCTATTTTGTAAACAGTTAATATAGAGAAAAACATTAAAATGAGGTCTATCAATTCATTGGTATTATAAAATCAAGTTTGTTAGTGTAAGTAAATTAACAATAAAAATTAAGTAACTATGCCACTCAAAAAAATAATCAAACCACTCATACTAGCCAGCCTTTGCGCTAGTTCTAGCTACACTCTCGCACAAACAAAAGTAATTTATAACGCCAATGGTTATACCCCTTTATACAAAGGTGAAGTACAGCAGTTTTCTACCCTCGTTATTAAAAATGGCAAAGTAGTTAAGCTCGGTAGCGAAACACTTAAAGATAGCTACCCAGATGCCAAGCTAATTGACGCGCACGGTAATACCTTATTACCTGGCTTAATTGATGCTCATGGGCACGTTATTGGCCTTGGCGACAATTTATCGCAACTTGACGTACGCGGCGCAACATCGGTTGATGAAGTAACAAATAAACTAAAAGTATTTGCCGATAACAAACAAGGTTGGATTATAGGGCGTGGTTGGAACCAAGAGCTTTGGGCTGATACACGCTTTCCTACAGCTAAAGATTTAGACAAAATAGTTAGCGATCGACCTGTGGTGCTTTCTCGGGTTGACAGCCACGCCATTTGGGTTAATTCAAAAGCGCTCGAACTTGCTGGTATTACAGCCAAAACAAAAGCGCCTGAAGGCGGTGAAATAATTAAAGACGAATTTGGTAATCCTACAGGTATTTTTGTAGATAAAGCAGAATCGCTAATTACCCAGCATATGCCAGCCCCCTCAAAACAAGATATAAGTGACTCACTTGATGCAGCAGGTAAGCATTTATTAAGTTTAGGCATTACCTCTACTCACGATGCAGGTATTGATAAAACCACATGGGAGGTTTACAAAGAGCGCGGCGACCTTGGTAATTTACCATTACGTATTGTGGCAATGCTAAGTGGTGCAAGTCCTGATTTAGGCACAATGTTAAAGGCAGGCCGATACCACGACAAAAATGACTTTATGGAAATTCGCAGTGTTAAAGTTTACGCCGATGGTGCACTTGGCTCTCGCGGAGCCGCTCTGATTGAAGAATATGCAGACAGACCTGGTCACCATGGTTTAATGCTTGAAACACAAGAAAAACTCGAAGCGCTCTTTACACAAAGCTTTAAAAGCGGCTTTAGCGCAAATACCCACGCAATTGGCGATAAAGCAAATAAAGTAGTACTTGATGCTTATCAAAATGTGTTTAAAAAAACGGGCGGTATATTACTACGTAACCGAATAGAGCACGCACAAATTGTAACGCCTGAGGATATCCCTCGCTTTAAAGCGTTAAAAATAATCCCTTCAATGCAGCCAGTACATGCCACATCTGATATGCATATGGCAGAGCAACGCTTAACTGAAAAACAATTAAGCGGTGCCTATGCTTGGCAAACATTTTTAAAGCAAGGATCGGTTGTTGCAGCAGGCTCTGATTACCCGGTAGAGCTTGCAAATCCATTTGATGGTTTGTATTCAGCCATTACACGCATGGATCATAACAAACTACCTGAAAACGGCTGGCGCGCAAGTGAAGTACTAAGTCGCGAAGATGCATTACGTGCATTTACTCTCGGTGGCGCTTATTCAGCTCATCAAGAATTTAAGGTGGGTAGTTTAGAAAAAGGTAAATGGGCCGACTTTATTTTACTTGATAAAGACTACTTTAAAGTACCTGTTGACGAGATATACAAAACAAACGTATTGCAAACATGGGTAGCAGGAATAAAACGGTACGAAAAAACCAAAACAGAAAATACTATCGATAAATAAATAAAAAGGGTTAACGCAAGTTAACCCTTTTTATTTGTGTAATAAAACATGTTTAGCTAAACATGTTTTTCACATCTTTTAGCATATCGTTGTATTCATCACTTGTGAATAATTGCATAGACGGTATTACACCTTTATCTATGTACGTTTGCAGCGCTGCTGACTTATCAGAAACCTGTAATGTTCCCTCTAAAATAGCGCCTACTCGAATAAAGTCTACGTAACTAACTTTATCAGGTTTGTAACTTGGATCTGCCCAGCTTAGAGCTACATCAACAAACTCTTTAGGAAATTCCCACGCTTGCATAATCGACGAGCCAATTTTCCCACTCAGCTTTTGAATTGCGTGCGCTAAAAAGCTTGGGTTAGCAAACACTTCAGGGTGGCGCTCAGCTTCTGTTAAAATTGGTAATACACCAATATTATAAACAAGCGCAGCTAATGTAATTGAATCACGATTTAATGAAGTGTGTTTATTGTTTTTTAAGTAAAACTCCATGAGTGTTATTGAATGGCTAGCAACGGTTAATGTTTTTTGCCAAGCCTTGCCCATGTAGCCTTTAATCAGCTCATTGTTTGATACAAATAATTGCTCCATAGCCATAGCCGTTGCAATATTTTTAATTTGGCGCAACCCAATGCGAGTCACTGCTTGTTGTAAATTAGATACTTTTACAGAACGTCCCATAATCGCACTATTAGCTACTTTTATCATACGAGCTGAAAGCGCTGGGTCTTGTGAGATTACATCTGACATTTGCATTAAATTCACATCAGGGTTATCTGCAGCTTGGCGAACCTTAATCGCTACTTCAGGTAGCGTTGGTAAAACCAACGTATCGTTATTTATTCTATCGACTAGAATCGTTAATAAAGCGTTTTCTGTAGACATAAAGCTGCCGTCCTTTTGTGTTCAGCCTGTAAATTAACTGCAAACTCAGGCAGTTAATTTTCGTATTAGTAATATAATTAGTATTGTCTAACTTACCGATAAAGTTAAGGAAATTATAGAAGTTTATTTTTATTTATAATGCTTTACCGCTCATGCTTGCCTTACAACGCCAAATACTTGCTATTTACTATTTAGTTTTGCTTTAATGCACTCACGATAAGGAAGCGTTTGTACATATTTAGTTATTTAACTAAGCAGTACAAGTTATTAAACTTACTTTTTTAACAGGCAATATAATGATCTTAAATAAAATTAGCCAAGCAATTATGCTCTCTGGTGTCGTTTTTCTTAGTGCATGTTCTGAACAAGCACCGTCTTCTACCGACAATACAGCCGTAGAGCTTGCTCAAAAAAGCAGTGCACAATCAGGCCCTGAGCTTATTAATGCAAATAACCAACGTTTAGATATTTACACCGACTTTAGCTTACAAAGTGATTTATCGCACTTAAGCGATAACCAACGAGCAATGGTTGCAAAGCTTATTGATGCTTCAAAAATAATGGACGAGTTATTTTGGAAACAATCTTTTGGCGAAAATAAAGACGCTTTTTTAGCAAAACTAAACGACGACAAAGTACGTAAATTTGCCGATATTAACTACGGTCCATGGGATCGTTTAAATGGCGATGAAGCGTTTTTATCCAGCTATAAAGAAAAACCTCTTGGCGCACAGTTTTACCCTGCCGATATAACCAAAGAAGAGTTAAACAATGCAGATGTTGAGGACAAAACAGGCCTTTACTCTGTAATTAAGCGTGATGAGCAAGGTAAGCTTTACAGCGTGCCATATTCAAAAGAATACGCTAATGAGCTTGCAAAAGCCGCTGACCTTTTACGCGAAGCAAGTAAACTTGCTGACGATAAAGAGTTTGCTAACTATCTAAACTTGCGTGCTGATGCTCTACAAAAGGATGACTTCCAAGTATCTGACTTTGCTTGGATGGACATGAAAAATAACCCGGTAGATGTGGTTATTGGTCCAATTGAAACTTATGAAGATCAATTATTTGGTTACCGCGCAGCTTATGAATCTTACGTACTTATTAAAGATTTAAAATGGAGCGAACGCTTAGCTAAGTTTGCCGCATTTTTACCGGAGCTTCAAAAAGGCTTACCCGTTGATGCTAAGTACAAACAAGAAGTACCAGGCTCTGACGCCGACCTAAATGCATATGATGTTGTTTACTACGCTGGGCATTCAAACGCGGGGAGTAAAACAATTGCAATTAACTTACCAAACGATGAGCAAGTACAGCTAGAAAAAGGGACTCGTCGCCTGCAACTTAAAAATGCGATGCGCGCTAAGTTTGATAAAATTTTAGTGCCAATTTCAGAGCAGTTAATTGTACCTGAGCAGCGTAAACACATTACTTTTGATGCCTTTTTTGCCAATACGATGTTCCATGAAGTAGCGCATGGTTTAGGTATTAAAAATACAATTACTGGTAAAGGTACTGTTCGTCAATCATTACAAGAGCACGCGAGTGCGCTTGAAGAAGGTAAAGCCGATATTTTAGGTTTGTACATGATTGAGCAATTACTTAAAAAGGGCGAAATTACAGAAGGAACTATTGAAGATTATTACACGACCTTCATGGCGGGTATATTCCGCTCAGTTCGTTTTGGAGCATCAAGTGCGCATGGTAAAGCAAATATGATCCGCTTTAACTTTTTTGCTCAAGAAGGCGCTTTTTCTAAAAATGAAGAAGGCCTGTACCGCGTTAATATGGAAAAAATGAGCATTGCAATGGCCAAGCTTTCTCGCTTAATTTTAACCTTACAAGGTGATGGCGATTACGAAAAAGTAGATCAACTAATTGCAACGCATGGCGATATAAAAGAAGAACTTGCTGAAGACTTAGAAAAACTAAGTAAAGCAAATATCCCTGTAGATGTAACGTTTAAGCAAGGTAAAGAAGTACTAGGGCTTAAATAAGTTTAGTTAAACTTAGTTAAACCCTAAAAAAGCGTTGCAGCTTAAAACTGCAGCGCTTTTTTTAACGCTGTAATTTGTACATCTGTATACGGCACAGCTGGATACTTACCCCAAATTGGCGCAGGCCAAGCAGCATCAGTAGTAAAGCGTGCAATATGGTGAATATGTAATTGCGGCACCATATTACCCAAAGCCGCTATATTTAACTTATCAGGGCTAAACACATCCATTAATAATTTACTTAGCTTGGCTGACTCTTTTAAATACACAATTTGATCATCCTCAGATAAATCAATTATCTCTTTTAAGTTAGCCTGCCTAGGCACTAATACAAACCACGGATATTGGCTGTCGTTCAATAAAAGTACTTTACACAGTGGCCAATCGGCAAGCTCTATACAGTCGCGTTTAAGTTCTGGCGCTAGTTTAAATTCAGGGTTAGTCATTGTTATGTCCTACTTTGTCTTTAATAATCGCCACTTTATAGCATTTAGTTGCAGTTGCACACGCTTGGCTTTACCATCAAAGCAATATTTATAATAAGCTAAGGCAACCTTGTGCTAAAAAAAATAAAACACCTCTCACTAGCCCTCCCATTAATGGTTGGCGCTATTAGTGTTCAAGCAAAACCTTTATCGTTGGAGCGTATTTTTGACGATCCGAGCCTTTCAGGTAAATCACCTGTACAACTTAAATTTTCGCCTGACGGCAGCCGTGTAACTTATTTACAAGGCAAAAGCGATGACTACAACCGCTACGATTTATGGGAATACAATCTAAAAGATAACACCAACCGTGTGCTAGTTGATTCGGCAAAGTTATTTTCAGGCCCAGAAAACCTATCTGATGAAGAAAAAGCACGCCGCGAACGCCAACGTATTTTTGGTAAAGGCATATTAGAATACAAATGGTCTAAAGACGGTAAAGCACTTTTATTCCCACTTAACGGCGACCTTTACTATTACGATTTAGCCTCTGCTAAAAGTAAAAAACTAACCGACACTGAAGCATTTGAAACCGATGCACGCTTTTCACCTAAAGGTAACTACGTATCGTTTATTCGAGAGCAAAACCTATTCGCTTTAGAGCTTGAATCAGGTAAAGAGATTCAGCTTAGTAAAGATGGCGGCGGCGTAATTAAAAACGGCATGGCCGAATTTGTAGCTCAAGAAGAAATGAGCCGCATGACGGGTTACTGGTGGTCAGGTGATGAAACTAAAATTGCTTATACCCGCGTTGACGAAACTCCAGTAAAAGAAGCTATCCGTAACGAAATTTACGCTGATGAAGTTAAATTATTTAACCAACGCTACCCGTTTACAGGTACTGATAACGTAAAAATTCAACTCGGTGTGGTTAAGCTAAATGACCAAAAAGTAGATTGGATTGATTTAGGTAAAGATGAAGACATTTATATCGCGCGTGCTAAATGGCTAAAAGACGGCAATACACTGTCTTACCAATGGCAAAATCGCTCGCAACATAAATTAGAGCTTCGTTTTTATAACAGCGAAACTAAAGTCCAAAAAGTAGCATTAATCGAAAACAGCGAAACGTGGATTAACTTACATTTTGATCTTGAGTTTTTAAAAGACAAAAAACATTTTGTATGGGCATCTGAGCGCGACGGTTTTAAACACTTATATCTGTATCGCACAAACGGTCAACTTGTACGTCAAATCACCTCTGGTGATTGGGCTGTTGATAGCTTAAAAGGTATTGATGAGAAAAAAGGCATTGTTTACTTTGCCGGTCGAAAAGATACACCGCTTGAAAGCCATTTATACAGCGCGCCTTTATTTAAAAAAGGCGATGCCAAACGTATCACCGAAAAAGGTCAGTACCATAATGTTGTGCTAGCAAAAGACAGCAAAACCTTTATCGATAATAGCTCGTCTGATAATAAACCAAACTCAGCAGCGCTTCGTAAAGTAAACGGCGAATTTATTACATGGCTTGAAGAAAATAAGCTAGATAGTAACCATCCGCTTACTCCTTATTTAAGCGACTTAACAAAACCAGAATACGGCACAATTAAAGCCGAAGATGGCCAAGTTATGCATTACCGTTTATTTAAGCCTAGCAACATTAGTGATGGCAAAAAGCACCCTGTTATTGTTAACGTATACGGCGGCCCGCATGCTCAACGAGTGACGAATAGCTGGCGCAGTAAAAACTTGTACTTTCAGTACATGGCGCAACAAGGTTACGTAATTTTTCAACTAGATAACCGTGGTTCGTACAACCGTGGTAAAAAGTTTGAAGATGCTATTTATAAAAACCTAGGCGTGGTTGAAGTTGCCGATCAAATTAAAGGCGTAGAGTTTTTACGTACACTTGATTACGTAGACCCACAACGCATCGGTGTTTATGGCCACAGCTACGGCGGCTACATGGCACTTATGACTATGTTTAAAGCAGGCGATTACTTTCAAGCCGGCGTATCGGGTGCTCCTGTAACCGATTGGGCTCTATACGATACGCATTACACAGAGCGTTATTTAGGTCACCCTGATACGAATGCTAAAGGGTATGAAGACAGCGCAGTATTTCCATATGCTGATGGCTTAAAAGGCCCATTAATGATTTACCATGGAATGGCTGACGACAACGTGCTGTTTACTCATTCAACTAAATTGTTTAAACAACTGCAAGATAACGAAAAACAGTTTGAAATGATGACCTACCCAGGCTCTAAGCACAGCCTACGTGGTAAACAAGTGCAAACACACTTACATCAAACAATTACAAACTTCTTTAATCGTCATTTTGATGTTAAATAAGCAAGTAAAGTAATAACAGACTAAAGGCTGATTGATAAATCAGCCTTTTTTTTGCATTAATGGGCGTTAAGCCTATATTAAACTCTTTTTTTAGCTACGCTTATTCTATGCGCTAAAGCGCACACTTTTTGAGGATAAATGTATGCCTAGTCTACGTAGTTTTAGTATATTCCAACGTTTCTCGCTGCTCATAGCTATTGTTGTATTTGGGCTTATAGCGCTTAGTGTAGCCAGCCTAACTCACCAATATAGCTCTCTTAAAAACGAGCAGTACCTTAAAACACAAAATGTAGTAGAAACTGCGTACAGTATAATCGAGCACTTTTATGACCTTGAGCAAAATAATACTCTCACTCAACAACAAGCTCAATCGCAAGCACTTAATGCAATAAGAGCTCTGCGCTACGACAAAACCAATTACTTTTGGATTAACAATTACCAGCCAAAAATGGTTATGCATCCTATAAAACCTGCGCTTGAAGGAAAAGATTTAACCAATAATAAAGACCCTGACGGCAAAGCATTGTTTGTTGATATGGTTAATATAGTTAAACGCTCTGGCGAGGGATTTATTCCTTATAAATGGCCAAAACCAGGTAAAGAAAAACCCGTTGAAAAAATCGCATTTGTTAAAGGTTTTAATCAATGGCAATGGATTATTGGCTCAGGTGTTTATCTTGATTCAATTGACGAAGCATTTAGCGAGCAACGTAATCTAATAGTCGTCAGTGCAACAATTATGATTATTGCTGTTATTTTACTTAGTTACTTTATAGGCAAGAGCATTTTAATACCTACTCGTTTAGCAGCCGATATGATGAAAGATATTTCACAAGGTGAAGGCGATTTAACTCGTACATTAAATGAATCCGGTAACGATGAAATATCTGAACTATCACACTCATTTAATTTATTTGTTTTAAAAATGCGAGAGTCTCTTGTTCATGTATCACAAAGTGCAAACGATGTAAGCGAGCATGCGCATACAGTTGATGATTCAAGTAGAACAAGCCACTCGTTTATTGAGCTTCAAAACGATAGCTCAACCCAAGTTGCAGCTGCCATGGAGCAAATGACTCACCAAATACATGATGTAAGCCGTAACGCCGAAGCCGCAGAGCAAGCAGCTAAAGATGCAGCACAAAACGCATCAACGGGTAAAAATGTGGTTGCGCAAACAATTACAGCAATAGAAACACTCTCAAGCAACATAGAAACAGTCAGTCGTGTAACAGAAGATTTAGCCAACGAGAGCCATAATATAGGCTCTGTACTTGATGTAATAAGAAGCATCTCGGAGCAAACAAACTTACTGGCATTAAATGCTGCCATTGAGGCTGCTCGCGCAGGAGAGCATGGCCGAGGATTTGCTGTTGTTGCAGATGAAGTAAGAACACTGGCCAGTCGTACAGGCCAAAGTACCGACGAAATTCAAACCATGATCACTAAACTTCAAGAAGGTGCAAAAGCAGCAGTAGAAGCAGTTAAATCAAGCCAAGCACTTTCAGTTTCTACCGTAGATCAGGCGTCATCAGCCAATACTTCACTTAATGAAATAGAACGACTTGTTTCAATTATTACCGAAATGAACAGCCAAATCGCACGCGCCACAGAGCAGCAAACTCAAGCTGCCGACGAGGTTAATTTGCGTATTAATGAGCTATCTCAATCAACTGAGCAATCATTAAATAATACTAAACAGCTTACCGATGCCAGCGATAATCTTAAACAAAGTAGCCAAGAGCTTTCGAGCGTAGTTAATCGTTTTAAATTAGATTAATCGATACCGTTCTCATAAAATGCAAAAAGCCCTGAATTAACAGGGCTTTTTTATTGCATGTAAGTTTTTAGCTTACAAACAGTAACGTGCAAACAAGCTCGTTACTGATGCAGCCGTTGGCTTGCCATGCTGCCAATCACCGCCTTCAACACCGCTTCCTGCAATGTCCATATGCACATAAGGCAAAGGCTGTGCAGAGTCGTTACCGTGCTTATCAAGCCCACCAACAATAGCCATAAACGCCATAGGGAACTGATGTCCACGCGCAGTAACTGCAGATGCCGCATTATTACTAGAGAGTACATCGTCTGCTAGCGTGCGTGGTTTAATAAAGTCGTAATCTTCACGGCGAGAGCGCGATACTTCAGCGCCATCTGCCCACAAATCTCCAAGGTCAGCTATTTGACGTGAAACACCAGCGCTACGAGCTGGACCGTTTTCAACATACGCACCGTAAGGACCCATTGCACGTGCCGCGTGACCCGTTAATGTAGCAACAGTAAACAACGTTGGGTTTATTTCGCCTTTAGCTAAATCTTTCATTTCGCTAAGCAGGTCGCCCATTGCTAAGCGCCCTTCTGCATCGGTATTACCAATGCGTACACGGATACCTTCGCGGCTAGTAATAATTTCATCTGGCACAAAACAATCCGAGCCAATAGAGTTACGAACAACAGCCAAGTACGATACTACTTTAACGCCTTTAGGCTGATAATCCGCAACGGCTTTCATAAAGCCCGCAACAGAAGCAGCGCCGCCTTTATCGCGACTCATACCTGCCATATGGCCACCTACTTTTAAATCTGCACCGCCTGTATCGTATACAAGACCCTTACCTACAAACATAAGTGTACGAGTAATTTCGCCCTCTGGTACATATTCAAGCTTAACAACACGTGGGTGATGGCGCTCAACTGCATACGATGCACGAGCAACAGTGCTTAGCATTGGGTAGTTTTTATCAATAGCTGCAATATCATCAATTACGTCAACTGCAATGCTTGAGCCTTTAAATAAATCAACGCAGTAATCAGCAAAACGTGGTGGAGCCATACGCTCAGGTTCGGTGCCACACAAGTCACGCGCGGCATATTGGCCTGCAGCAATTGCATTAACAGCTTTGATTGTTTGCTCGCTTGCGCCAACTAAACCAATTTGAGTAATAGGTTCAATACTTTCACCGTGATATTCACGTGCTTCTAATGGCTGCCATAAGGCTTGGCAAGCGCCTAAATAAGCAACTTCTAAAGCATGCTGATAACGGCTATCGCCATTTAAATTTGGTAAAAATAATGCAGGGTTAACACTACCCGACGCTTTTGCTTCGTTAATTGCTAATTTAGCAGCATCAAAATAACGGCGAACATCGTCGTAATCTCTATTTAACGGACCCGTTGGCGCAAGTACAACGCGTTTGTTTTCAATCACTAATAAAGTAACTTGTTTACCAATACGAGAATCAACTTTTGCTTGGTCTAAAATAGCATCACGTAATGAGTTATTTGGTAATAAAGAAAAGTCATCACTAATAATAATAAGCGCATCATGAGATGTGCATTCAAGGCTTGCACTAACCGCTTGAGGGTATGCCATAAATAAAGTCCTGTTAGAAAACATAAGCCCCTATTATCGTCGATTTAAATATTGAAGACCAGCAAGGTGCGATGAGCTAATTATACAACTTGCCAATAAATGGCAACTTGGGGTTACAGGCTTTACAGCTTAATCGAGAATACTCAGTTGGAAGTTTTGTTCTGGCTCGCTTTTAATGCCAACGCCTATGCCAAGTAACCTTACAGGTTGTTGTAGCCCTCGTTGATAGGCCTTAGTAAGGAGTTGAATAAATATTTCTGTGTTTAGCTCGTGGTATGCCTGATCGGCTGAGGTCACTACAAAATTTGCAAACTTCACTTTAACACTCAGCTTATTAATACGGTTTTGTAATTGCTGTTTATTAAGCCTTAAAACTAATTCGTCTAACAATTTTGGCAGCTCATCTAAGCACTCTTGCAAACTTGTTTTATTGTATTCGTAGGTATGCTCAACACTCAGCGACTTTCTGATGCGATCTGTTGATACTTTACCAACATATTCACCTGCACATTTTTGATAAAGCGACACACCAAAATTACCCACATGTTGCTGCATCCAGTTAACGCCTTTTTCACGTACATCCTTGCCGGTATATAAGCCTTTTAAATTTAGCTTTTCGAGCGTTACTTTACCCACCCCCGGAATTTTCCCCAGCGGTAATTGCGCTAAAAAGTCATCAACCTCATGAGGCAAAACGACAAATTGACCATTCGGTTTTTTTTCGTCGCTGGCTATTTTGGCAATAAATTTAATCGGTGCAATGCCTGCTGATGCAGTGAGCCCGGTGGCATTGTAAATATCGGCTCTTATTTGCTGTGCAATAAGTGTGGCACTGCCTTTACAAGCGGTGCTGTCTGTTACATCTAGGTAGGCTTCGTCTAAAGAAAGAGGTTCAACTAAATCTGTGTAGCGGCTAAATACTTCACGTATTTGATTTGAAGCTTCTTTGTATACAGCCATGCGCCCTGGGACAATAACTAAATCGGGGCATAATTGTTTAGCATGATAGTTCGACATAGCCGATCGCACGCCATATTCTCTCGCTATATAGTTAGCGGTTGAGAGCACGCCTCGTCGGCTATTGCCTCCAATAGCAAGCGGTACACATGCAAGTTTTGGATTATCTCGCATTTCTACTGCTGCATAAAAGCAATCCATGTCTATGTGAATAAACTTCTTCATCACCACAACAATAACTGGTTATTTATACAGTCATTATTATAGAATCAAATGTGATAAGCAAGCCTAGGGCCTGTTTATCTTTCGAGGTTAAATTTGCAGCAGTATGTTTGGTATTTAGGCAAGGCAGAGCCTATGTAGTGTGGTTATTCCCCATAAATAGGCGATAACGTAGCACAAATGCCAAACATACGCTGCCCGAAGGGTTCTGCCTAGGGGCAATTTACTCTTTGTTGCTCGGTTTTTACTTAGCCCACTAGGTCACAAACCTCGCGCCGCGATTAAATAGCCCCTAGATTGAACAAATTTTAATCCTGAAAGGTCAACAGGCCCTAGTTAACTATTAAAAAAAGCGCTTATTACCTTCTTGCTCTTTATAACCGCGCAACCAAAACATAACCTCGAAAAAAAACCCTGCTAACATCAAAATAATAGCGCCTGATTCGTTACCCATTGCGTAACAGGTAAAAGAGGCTATAAAAACCAAACAAGCTAAGGACCAATTAATTATGTTCTGCATATTTCTACCTCTGTGTGTTTTTGTGTTTGTCTGTGTAATTTAACTGTAGACCTAAAATTAAATAGGTACAATCATCTTATAAAAAAACATGCCATTAATTTCCTTGAGCTCGTAACCCCATGTTGATAATCTAAGTACTTTAAAATTAAGGGCCAATAAATAATGCAAACGTTTAAAGATCAGCACCCTATCCATACCGACATCACCGTAGCGTGGGCTGATATGGATGCACTACAACACGTAAATAATGTAGTGTATTTACGTTACTTTGAAATAGCCCGAATCGACTTCTTAAATAAAATAAATCTGTTCGATACAATAAGCCCTAATGGCGTGGGCCCGGTAATAAGCGAAAATAACATTCGTTATAAACGCCCAGTTACATTCCCAGATACGCTTACAGTCGGTGTTACTATTTCTGATATAAAAACAGACCGGTTTGTTATGAATTACACCGTATTTAGTCACGCACAAAACGCTATAACAACCACAGGCACTTCAAAAGTGGTTATGTTTGATTTTGAAACAGGCCAAAAAGCCCTCATTGCAGAGCCTCTTTTATCGGCGTTAGTTAGCTACTCTCAAGACGAGCAATAAGGAATTCTCATGCAATACAGCCCACTTGGCAGCAGTGGTATTAACGTTTCAAGAGTATGTTTAGGCAGTATGACTTGGGGTAAACAAAATACTCAAAGCGATGCTGATGAACAAATAGCCTATGCGCTAGAGCAAGGCGTAAACTTTATTGATACAGCCGAAATGTATGCAGTACCGCCCTCTCCAGAGACCTATGGAAAAACTGAGGAAATTATTGGCGATTGGCTATCGCGTAATCAGCAAAAGCGCAGCGATGTGGTACTTGCTACAAAAATTGCAGGCAATGGATTATCGTGGGTACGTGATGGTGGCAATATTACGCGCCAAACGGTAATAGAAGCCGTAGACGATTCACTTAAGCGCCTTAAAACCGACTACATTGATTTATATCAGCTGCATTGGCCAAACCGCTCTACCCCGCACTTTGGCAGACAATGGCCCGGCACTCTTAAATTTACCGACGTAAATACACAAGAGCAGCAAGCTAGTATGCTTGATATTCTAGAGGGCCTTAATGAATGTGTTAAAGCAGGTAAAATTAAGCACTGCGGTTTATCTGACGATACGCCATGGGGTATAAGCCAGTTTTTAAGTTTGGCCAAAGAGCATAACTTACCGCGTATGGTATCTATTCAAAATGAGTTTAGCCTAGCGCACGCTAAAGATTGGCCGTATTTAATAGAACAATGTGTTCATGAAGATATTGCGTATTTACCGTGGTCGCCTTTAGCAGCTGGTTTATTAACGGGTAAATACTTAAACGGCGCGCGCCCAGAAGGATCTCGTTGGACCTTCATGCAGCGCAACGGTATTTTTAGAGATACACCCAATGCAGAGCAAGCCACTAAGCAGTATGTTGAGCTGGCTCATGCAAACAATATTACTCCAGCACAACTAGCACTCGCATGGTGTAACCAAGTAGATGGCGTAACCTCTTCAATTATTGGTGCAACAAGCATAGCCCAATTAAAAGAAGATATTGATGCATTTAACATCACGTTAAGCGACGAAATTCTTAGTGAAATTAACACTATATTTAAAAACTATCCTATGCCTTATTAAGCATGTACCAGTTAAAAGCAGCCTTGAACAAGGCTGCTTTTAACTAAAATATTTGACCCTACTACAACCAACACTATACTTTTATTAAGTTTTCTTAATTCAACGAACACTTATCAATGCTGAAAAACGGATACTATGCATTTTGCTTATTAATTGTATTTAACGCGCATGCTGTTGAACAAAAATTACAGCCTCTAGAAGAAATTATTTGGCTGCAAAGTTACACGCCCCCTTTTCATATAGCTAAAAGCGAAAGTGCACCACAAGGCGGTATTTGCGACAACCTAACCGAGCAACTCATTAAAACCATAACAGATGTAAAACATACCCGCTTAATTGTCCCTCAGCAGCGTATAAATAAATATTTAAGTGAAGGAAAAAGCGTATGCTTCCCGTGTGTTATTTATAAAAAACATAATAACCAACTGCTTAACTACTCAAATCCAACAACGGTATATCCCCCATTTTCAATTATCACGACTAAAGAGCTAAAGCCCAAATTAGAAGAAAAGCACGGCTCGCCTATTCACCTTATTAATTTATTAACCGACCCGCAATACGTATACGGGCAAGCTGCTGCACGTAAATTTACAACTAAAATTAATACAATTATTGAAAACACAAAACAAGATAAAGAATCGTCGTTAAGTTGGAGTAGCGAAAATGAAAGTCAGGCTGTTATAGCACGCTTGAGTCATGGCTTTTTAGACTACTCAATTGATTACCCGTTTATGGCCGATTACTTTAATAAACAAGGGGAATATACGAATATAGAGAGTGTACCAATTGCAGAAAATGACATTCAATTTATACGAGGAGCAATAGGTTGTGCGGCTAACGCACCTAATAATTTTGCACAGCAAGCGCTTAAAAAAATCAACCGCGCGCTAAAAAATAATGTACTACAATCGCCTGAGTATCAACAAAGTCAGCATAATTGGCTTAAAACTACCTTTGCTGACTTTGATCAACACTACCAACAGCAAGTTATTAATTTTTACTTACTTGCCACTGATGCTCAAGCAAGCACTGATCATTAGCATAAAGCGCAACAGCAAAAATACTTTTAGCTGTTACCTCACCTACGCCCGACGGTGTGCCTGTCATTACTACGTCACCATCTTCTAAGCTCATAAATTCACTAATTTCTTGTAAAATTGAGTCCGGGTTATGCAGCATAAAATGAGTATCGCCTTGCTGAATTACTTTATTATTAATTTTAAGTTCAAAGCTAAAGTGCTTCATTGCATCTGTTAGCGCTACAAAATCAGTTAAAATTACAGAGCCGTCGAACGCTTTAGCGCGCTCCCATGGAAGCCCTTTATTTTTTAATTTACTTTGCACAGTACGCTTAGTTAAATCAAGGCCGAGTCCAACCCCCACAAATTTTTTATTTTTAACTACAAAACATAGCTCGGTTTCATAATGCAGTGTATCGCCGTTATGAGCCGCAAATAACGTATTTGTAATCGCGCTATTTGGTTTGTTAAATAAAACCATTTGATCTGGTGTTTCGTTGTTTAGCTCTGCAATATGTGCGGTATAGTTTCGACCAACACAGACTACTTTTGATGGTGTTAATTTCTCAGATACTAACTTTATTGAATGCATATAAATAATGTCTCAGTTATTGGACCTGTTGACCTTTCAGGATTAAAATTCGTTCAATCTAGGGGCTATTTAATCGCGGCGCGAGGTTTGTAACCTAGTGGGCTCGATAACTGCTCCTGCGTTACCCTACTGGCTTACATCCATGTAAGAATAAGTAAAAACCGAGTAAAGCTTCCGCGTCCTGCTCACGCCCCTTACCTAAATCCATGTAGGCAACAAAGAGTAAATAGCCCCTGGGCAGAACCCTTCGGGCAGCGCATGTTTGGCATTTGTGCTACGTTATCGCCTATTTATGGGGAATAACCACACTACACAGGCTCTGCCTTGCCTAAATACCAAACATACTGCTGCAAATTTAACCTCGAAAGATAAACAGGCCCTAGCTAATAAGCGTTTCAAGTAAGCTCAAATTAATAGGTTTAAGTAAAACTCGGTCAATATTTAAATCTTTTATTTCTCTAGGGTCTGGCTCTGCGCCACTTACAATTACTAAACGTAATTCAGGGTATCGTTCATTAATTTGCTGGCCTAAATCAATGCCACGCCCGTCGGGTAAATGCATGTCTAACAATACCTTATTAAATTGCTGGTCGTGATTAAGTATTTGCAAACATTGTGCGCAGCTAGACGCAATGACGGTTTCAACGCCTAGACTTTCTAAAAGTAGCTGCGTAATTTGCGCAGCATCGTGATCGTCTTCAACAAGTAAAAAGCGCTGCTTTTTCTCGGTTAAGCCCTTACTACAATTTATATCTTTAGCTTGCGGTGCATGCTCTGGCGCTACCAAATAATCTTGCAAACATTGATATAATGCCGCGCTATCAACAGGTTTTGGTATTACATCGTTAAAGCCAAGTGCAGCAAGCTCCTCATGTATGCCTTTCATAGTAGCGGCAGTGAGCGCGATTATTGGGCCTTTGTAACCCATTTTTCTAAGCTCTATGGTAGCTTCCTTGCCGCCCATTACAGGCATATGAATATCAATAAAAATAATGTCGTAAGGCGCTTTATACGCATCTGCAATACGCACTTTTTCAAGCGCTTGTTGGCCATGTTCGGCATAATCTACGCGCGCACCACAGGTACTGATCATATGACCAACTAGCATGCGTAAATCACGTAAATCATCAACTACTAATACTCGCCCATGCACTTTGCATGGAGCCGATTTACTTTGTAGTTGCGGCGCACTGCTAAAATTAAGTACCTGTCGTTCTACTTCGCTAATATCACCTGGGTAAACCGAAATAGTAAACGTAGAGCCTTTGCCAATTTCAGAATGCAAACTAATATCACCGTGCATACGTGCTAACAATTCAGCACATATTGCCAAGCCTAAGCCTGCGCCACCTACAGAGCGTGATTCTACATCAGCTATTTGTTCAAATGGCTTGAATATGAGTTCTTGTTTTTCAGGGGCAATGCCCATGCCTGAGTCTTTAATGCTAAAAAATAGCATTTCACGATCATCAACCCACTGCGTCCACGCATTAACAACAATTTCGCCTTTATCGGTAAATTTAACCGCATTATTTATTAGATTTATTAAAATTTGGCGAACTCTTGTTGCATCAAGTCGTGCAACCAAAGGTAATGGCTGATGAGATTCAAAGCGCAGCGTAAGGCCCTTATCAAGCACCGATACGCGCATTAGCGTGTATACATCGGCTAGCATGCTATCAAGGTTAACTTCGCTTAAGGTCAGCTCCAGTTTATCGGCGGCTATTTTAGATAAGTCGAGCACATCGTTTAACAGGCTCAATAAATGTTTACCGTTTCGATAAATAACACCTAGTTCATTTTCTGCTTGCTGACTGAAGTCGCTCTGCATTAACAGTTCGGTGTAACCTAAAATAGACGATAGAGGAGTACGTAATTCGTGGCTTAGATGAGCTAGAAAGCGGTCTTTTGAGCGATTTTCGGCTTCGGCTTTTAAACGCTCTACTCGCTCACCTTCAACATCTTTACGAGCAAGTGCATAGCGAATAGCGCGCGCAAAGCGGCTCGAACTCATTTCTGTTTTTATTAAATAATCTACTGCACCGGCATCAAGCGCCGCCGAGTCTAACTCGTCGTTTGACTGCCCGGTAAGCATAATAATTGGGCCGCTAAAGCCATTAGCAATGGCTTCTTTTAGTACATCTAAACCATTAGATGCACCCAAGCGGTAATCAAGCAGGCAAATGTCATGCTCGTTTTTGCTAAGCGTTGCAATTGCCTGCTCTGGGGAACTTATCCATTGAATGTTAAACGTGTGTGAATCCAATTGGTCCAGATAGTCGCAGGTGAGTATGTAATCATCTTCATCATCTTCTACAAGCAGCAACTGAGTCACTTTATCTAACATACAATCTCCATTAATCGTTAAATGTTGTCGGTAGCTCTACAAACTCTACCCAGTATTTTCCTAGCGTTTTCATCAAATCAACTAAACCATCAAACGTCACAGGCTTTGTAATATAAGATGCAGCACCTAAGTTATACCCTTTAACCATGTCTTCTTCTTGCTTAGACGTAGTTAAAATAACAACCGGAATTCCCTTTAAGTTAGGGTTCCCTTTTATAGCTTCAAGCGCTTCACGACCATCCATTCTTGGCATGTTTAAATCAAGTAATATCAATCCTGGTCGTGGCGACACTGTTTTGTCTTCAAACTTACCTTTACGTTCTAAATATTCAAGTAACTCAACGCCATCTTCAACAAAATGAAGCTCGTTAAGTACACGGCTTTCGGCAAGGGCATCTTGTGTTAACAAACGATCATCTTCATCATCGTCTGCCATTAAAATAGTAATAGGTTTTACTTTTGAATAGGGCATTTAAGCCTCTCCTTGCAATGTGAAAAGCGCAGCTTCCACAGGTAGTTTTATAATGAAGGTTGCACCTTCACCGTCTTTACTTTTTGCTGTAATTGTTCCGCCGTGGCGCTCCACAATACGCCTACATACAGAAAGGCCAATACCTGTGCCTTTATATTGTGAGCGACCGTGCAAACGTTGAAACGGTACAAATATTTTATCGGCATAGTCCTGTGAAAAACCAATACCGTTATCTTCTATAGTAATAACTTGAAAGCTCAAATTGGTATTATGATCCTCACTAAAAATATCTTTATCTTGATAACTAATTTTTATATGTGGACTTACACCTGGGCGCCTAAATTTAACAGCGTTCGACAACAAGTTTAAAAACAGCTGCTGCATTTGGCTTTTATCAGCCTGAATAACCGGTAAGTCTTCTACATCAATTTGTGCATCTGACTCTTTTATCGCAATTTCTAAATCACTTAATATATCGGTTACTACTTCGTTTAAATTTGTATCATCGAAGTCTTTACCGCGTGTTGTAATACGCGAGAACTCTAATAGGTCATTAATTAAGTTAGACATGCGTTGCGCTGCATTTTTCATGCGGCCAATGTAATCAATCCCTTTTTCACCCAGCTCATCTTTAAACATTGTTTCTAGGCGGTCACTAAAGGCTTGAATTTTTCTAAGCGGTTCTTGTAAGTCATGACTTGCTACAAAAGCAAATTCTTCAAGCTCTCGGTTACTTCGGCTCAGTTCGTCAGAATACAACGTTAATTCTTGCGTACGCTCAGACACTTTAGTTGCTAAAGTCTCGTTTTGTTTCTCAAGCTCAAAACGATACTTAGCTGCATTTCTTAAATTAAGACGTGTCATTACAAACATACCAATAATAAGTAATAAGCTTGTGATTGCTGTAATAGCAAACGTGATTTTAGCTTCATTCTTAATTTGCGCTAACTTTGAAAAATGGCTCACTTTAAAGAGTAATTCACGGTCTTGAATTTCATTAACATACTCTCTAATTTGCTTATAAAGCTCCCGACCTTTATGTGTATTTAACACATAAATTGCACGTCGCTCTTTGTCATCTAAAGCAAGATTAACCGTTTGTTTTAGCTCTTTAATTTTGCTATCAACTAGTACTAACAACTGAGCAATACGCTCAGCTTGGCCGTCAATCTCAGAGTGTAGTGACTTAACATGATCTGTTTGCGCTTCAATTTGTCCAATAGCATCGTAATAAGGCGTTAAATAATCAGTCTCTTCTGTTAATAAATAACCGCGCTGACCCGACTCAGCCTGAACTACTGATAAATGCAGTTGCTCAATTCCCGTTGTCAGCATATTAGTATTGTCTAAACTCTTTTGGGTTTGCGTTAAACCTTGAATCGTATTCAATGCTAAAACTGCGTTACCTACAATAATACTTAACACAACAACTATAAAAGCTGCCCAAGTAACATTCGCTTTACCTTGCTGTTTTTGCTTGCTCATTTAGCTTCCCGAATTAGAGTTTGTACAACACTTACTATTTATTGAGAGTCAGTTATTTTTTGTAAACTTTCACTACACTGTTGGCAATTGTTAATAATTTTATCAAGTGCATCTAGCGCTTTTTCTTTTGGCATATCGTTTTCAAGTACCAACTTAATAAGCTCTGCATTCATCGATATACGATTAAGCGGCGCTCTTGCATCGTGTACTAATTTGTTTAGTTGCTCTGTTTGGTTATCGGATGTCATGCCCTTCCTCAAATCTATTTATATTCGCCAATACCGCCATATGCATTAAGGCGGTTATAAAGTGTTTTGGTGCTAATACCCAGCATTTGTGCAGCAAGCGTTTTATTACCTTGCACCTTATCAAGCGTTGCATGAATAAGTTCTTTTTCAACTTCTTCAATGGTTTGTCCTGCTGATACTGGCTTTTCGGCCGCTTGGTTATTAACGCGCGAAAAAGGCGACTCTAAGCTATCAGGTAGAGTAATGTCGCTGGTTTGCGGATCGCTCATAATAAATGCACGGTGTATAGCGTGGCGAAGCTCTCGCACATTACCGGGCCATTCATAGCTTTGCAGTTCTTTGAGCTGCGTTGGCGTCCAACTAAATGGGGTACCGTTTTCATCATTAAGTTGATCTAAAAATGCTTTAGCTAATAAAGGAATATCTTCTTTTCTATCGCGAAGTGGCGGTATATCAATAGGAAAAACAGCCAACCTAAAGTAAATATCTTCACGAATAATATTATTTTGCGCTAAATCAGTAAGCGAGCGGTTAGTGGCTGAAATAACACGACAATTGGTTGGTATTTCTCTGTTACCACCTACGCGTGTTACTTTTTTAGTTTCAAGCACTCGCAGTAAATTTGGCTGCATATCAATTGGCATTTCGGTTACTTCATCTAAAAACAAAGTACCGTTATTTGATTGCTCAAACACACCTTCTTTACGTGCTATTGCGCCTGTAAATGCGCCTTTTTCGTGGCCAAATAACTCACTACCAATTAACTCTTTTGAAAGTGCGCCACAGTTGCTAGCAACTAATGGGCCTTCGCACTGGCTTGCGTTATGAATAGCTTGAGCCACTACTTCTTTACCTGCACCACTTTCACCCATAAGCATCACGTTAGCGTTTGTTTTAGCTACGCGTTCAATCATGTTGTATAGTTTTTGCATTGGCTCAGACTCACCAATTAACCCACCAAAGTGACGTGTAATACCGCTCGACTTGGCTTTTTTAACTGTTTTTTTAGGGCCATTTAAAACGAGTTCTAAATCTTCGCGTTGTAATGGTTTTAATAAATGCCCTACATTTGGCTCACACATTTCAGCTAAAATGCCTTTAACTGAAGGATGACCCGATATAAGTGTAATTTTTGGGGATTGCCCAATCGTTTTTAAATGATCAAGTAAGTGCAAACCGCTACCATCAGGTAACATAAAATCAAGTAGCACATGGTCAAAGGTATTATTTTCAAACCATTGATGTGCTTCTTTTAAACTGGTGGCGGTACTTATATTGTGGCCGAGGAATTCGACTATGTGGCAAACAACGTCACTAAATTCAACGTCATCGTCTACTAAAAGTATGTCTAACATGATAAATCCCTATGCTTTTTTTCTTATTCTACGCATCCTAAATATTAATTTAAAGGCATGCCTAGAATCTAATTACTTAAATAGCTAATTAATCCAATGCTATTTATTTTAACAACCTTATATTTACGTATGCTTAAAAAAATCGATCATAAAATATAAAAATAATTAAAATCGTTTCTATTTATAGAATGGTAGCAACTGTTATTATCAAAAACCTAAAAAAGGAGACGAAATGCAGCAATTAAAAACCTTAATTCATTCAGGTATTAATATTGACCACGGTAGTCAGTTTACGCGCTTAACAGCTCGCGCCATTGTTATTAAAAATAATAAAATACTTTTAATGTATACAAGCCGCTATGAAGATTACAGCTTACCTGGTGGTGGAGTAGATGAAGGCGAAAGTATTGAACAAGGCTTAATTCGCGAACTAAGCGAAGAAACCGGTGCACAACAAATAAGTGTAGTTAAAGCCTTTGGACTCTATGAAGAGTATCGCCCTTGGTATAAAGAAGACTTTGATATTATTCATATCAAATCGTATTGCTTTGTATGTAATATTGCCGACGAGTTTGGCAAAGCACAGTTAGAGCATTATGAGCAGCAAAATGGCATGACTGCTAAATGGGTTGATATTAACGATGCAATTGCTCATAACGAGCGCACACTTGCTAACAGTGAAAAACAAGGACTCTCCATTTTACGAGAAACCTACCTATTAAAGCGCATTGCTAAAGAACTTCTATAAGTTGAATAAGCATGAGCAGTCAATCTTGTAAATTTTGCATCAATCAGAACTTTTTACTGCTTTGGGTAATATATTCATAGTAGTAAAAAGTTATTAGCAGAATAGAAAACCAAAAATAGACATTACATTTCAATAGCTTGAATTAATTAATGCTGTTTTTTTGATATTGGCTTTCGTTTTGCACTATCACCATTACATAATTTGTAAGGAGATAGAAATGAGTAACACAGTTAAAACGATTAATCCGGCAACTGAGCAAACCATTGAAACCTACACGCTACTTTCTCAAAAAGAAGCAGAACAGGTAATCGAAAAATCTCACGAAACATATTTAAAATGGCGCTTAACGTCGTTCACTGAACGTGCGAGATATCTTAATAAGTTAGCCTCACTTTTCGAAGAGCAAAAAGAATCTATCGCAAAACTCATGACCGAAGAAATGGGTAAAGTATACGAGCAAGGCTTTGAAGAAGTTGAACTATGTGCAGGAATTTGTCGTTACACAGCCGAACAAGGCCCACAAGTACTTGCTGACGAAGAACGTGATATGGACGGCGGCCGTGCAATTATCAGCTACCAACCAACAGGTGTACTGTTAGGTATTCAACCGTGGAACTTCCCGCTTTATCAGGTAATTCGCTACAGTGCTGCCAACATAATGGCGGGTAACACAACCGTATTAAAGCATGCTGGTAACGTATTTGGCATGGCTGAAAAAATTGAAGAGCTATTTAAACAAGCTGGTTTCCCAGAGTACTGTTTCAGCAACTTACTCATCGACGGTAAAACCGCCAGCTCACTCATTGCGCACAAAGCAATTAGCGGCGTAACCTTTACGGGTAGCGATGCCACAGGTAAAAAAGTAGCTGAAGAAGCGGGTAAACACGCTAAAAAGACAGTGTTAGAGCTTGGTAGTAATGACGCTTACTTAGTACTCGATGACGCAGATTTAGAGCTTGCAGTTAAAACCTGTGTAACAGGTCGCATGATCAATAACGGCGAAACGTGTGTTTCAGCTAAACGTTATGTTGTTGTTGAGTCACTTTACGATGACTTTAAAGCACAAATTAAAGAGCAGTTCGAAGCCATGAAAATGGGCGACCCAATGGCAGATGACACAGACTTAGGTCCAATGGCCCGTGAAGATTTACGCGACGGTATTCACGACCAAGTAATGGAATCAGTTAAAGCAGGTGCAAACATAGTAACGGGTGGCGAAATACCATCGCAAACGGGCTATTACTACCCACCTACTCTACTAGATAACCTATCACCTGGCATGCCGGCCTACGACGACGAATTATTTGGCCCTGTCGCTTCGCTTATTAAAGCCAAAGATAACGACGATGCTATGCGCATCGCCAACGATTCTCGCTACGGTTTAGGCGGTGGTATTTTCTCAAAAGACGAGAAAAAAGCCATTGAGCTTGCTAAAAAGTACTTCGACACCGGCATGATCAACATTAACGGCTACGGTTTAGCACAACCTAACTTACCATTTGGTGGTGTTAAAGGTAGTGGCTACGGCAGAGAACACGGCGGTTTTGGTATGCGCGAATTTGTTAATGTTAAAAGCATTATGATCGCTAGCTAATTTAGCTGCATAAATGAAATAAGTGTTTTAAATACAGATTTTTAATACGTGTTTAAAATACAAAAATTATTAAGCCTAAAAGTGGGTAACCGCTTTTAGGCTTTTTTATGACTTTTAGAAAGTAGTTTTCAGGAGGCAGTACTTAGTTTTTAGTAAGAGACAGTACCGAGTTTTAGATATATTCGTAGGGGCGATTTTACATCGCGCTTTTAATCTGAGGAGTCAAAGACTGCAAACATAGCCTTCAATGGGGAATAAATATCGTGGTCTAATTTTATATTTAATCGTAGACACTTATATCACCTAAGTGTTTAGTCGTTTTTCAATGCTCTAGCTAAATCATTTACTGCGGCCTGAACAACTAGCCAAGAAATATCACATGTATCTGCATCAGGGTACATTTTACTAGCCATTTGCTCATAAGGATGTATTAGATTTCGGGACCCTCAAAGTGCATGAGAGGACTGTCTAGTATTTAAACCTAACCAACCTACATGATGTGTTACATCAATTACTATTTTTCGCTTACTAGCGTTACTTATAGCTGGCTCTTGGTATTTTACGAGAAAGTTTGATGAGGAATGGAGAATGATTAGGTAATATTTAGCTAGGTACTCAAAGCGCTTTTTCTCAAGCCCTAGTATTAGAAAAGCTATCGAACGCTTAGTGAATAAACTAAATTGCATAATAATCGAGTTAATTCGTTTATCTGATTTATATTTTCCAACTTCAATAAACTTTGTGCCCATTTTACGTTTCGTATTTTGCTGGAGCATCCATAAAGTGAAAACTGCCCCAGAGTAATAGTAAAAAAAACATGGGCAGAGAAGCCAATATAAGGTCATATTCTACAAAATTGTCGCTAAGCCAATAGCATCCAAAAAACACCATGGGATATATTAAAACGCCCCATAGAAAAAATTTATTCATGATTCTATTAAACAATGGAATATTAATACTAGGCTTACTTCCTAAGCCCATAAGACTAGCGATAACTGCAAATGGGTATACAAGTAAAGGAATAGCACCTAAAACCAATAAAGTAAGCCGAAAAAACTCAAACATATAATCGAACATCCAACGTTTTGAACGTTTTGAACGTTTTGAACGTATTAACGCTATTCTCAATGACTAAAAAGTACAAACAAGGTAAGTTAATTGCCAGCGCTTATTTTGAGAGCTTTACCACTCTTTACTTCTAAGAAAACAAGTATATATATTAAAAATAAAGTATAAACCAAATAACACAGTAACAATTCAACACAAGTCAGGCTTCAGCTATTAATAACTCAATGCTTTATATAAATACCGCTATATCTAACGTTACTAATCAAACCTCGGCACTTTTCGCTTGTCGGCCTTACTCATAGCAAGCTCTTGAATTTCTTCTTGCTTGTGCTGCGCCGATTTAGTTTCTAATGATTGCTGATTAGCGTTTTCGTAAGAAAGCTCAGTGAGTAGCGCAAAGTGATCTGAGCCATATTTAGCTAAGCGCTTAATACGCTTTACTTTAAAGCCTTCGCTGTGAAATAAATGATCGAGCGGCCAACGCATAAAAAAGTAGCCTGCATGAAAGGTATTATAAAAACCACGGCCTTTTCGAGGGTCTAAAAAGCCACTTATTTGCATAAACAAACGGGTGCTGCGCGACCATGCTACGTCGTTTAAATCTCCGGCAACTATGGTAGGCCGTGTAGGGTTTTTAAGTGCTTTAGCCACCATTATTAGCTCTGAGTCGCGCGGACGCGATGAGTCTTCCTCAGTCGGGCTTGGCGGTGCGGGGTGAATAAAGTGCCCTTGCATTTGCAGGCCTTCATCGTTTTCAAATAAAATATGAATTGAGGGAATATCTTCTTCTATAAGCTCACATATTTGTGCATCGAGTATTTTAAACTTGCTGTATAAGTGCATGCCATAACGATTGTCTTTAGGGCATTCTATGTAATACGGGTAATTTTTTTTAATGACTGATAATTTATTTTCCCACCAGCTATCGCTCTCAAGCGTAATAAGTAGGTCGGGTTGATGCTCATCAACAAGACTAATTAACTGCTCACTTTTATGGTTCGACATAAGTACATTTGCCGACATAATTCGAATGCTATGGTCGATGTGCTTAGGTGCGCTTTGCACTTCTTTTTTAGCAAGCCACGTATACGGGTAAATCCATTTACCTTGTAAAATCATTATAAGTAATGAGGTTAAGGCTATAAATACATAGCCTATTGCGCTACTTTGCCATAATAAAAACAACGAAGTAACAGCTACAAAACTGGCAATATAAAATACCTGCAAACGAACAAAGTCGCAGCTACGCACTAAATAATGCTGGCTGTACGACATAGGTAATAAGGTAACCAGTAAAAAAAAGCCAATAATTATAGCCAGCGCAATAAGCATTTTAATATCCTTATAAAGTTAATTTAGCGACTTAAAATTGAAAGTATTTCTCGAGTATCGTGCACCATATGGATAACTGTACGGTCTATTTCAATACTCACTGTACCATTATCTCTAGAGCGTTCAATCACTCTACCTCTTTTGTATAAATCGCGTTCTAAAAAGTCGCCTCGATGATAGCTTTTACTTAGCCCTGGTGGCGTCCAACCTGCGCGAATTAACTGCTTTGCCTCTTTTTTAGAAAGGTAGTCATTGTCGTTATGCTTATATGAATGATGCTTTTTATGGCCGTGTTTATGACCATGCTTATCTTTATGCGGTTTTGCGTCTGCGCTTATTGAACATAAAGCCAATGCTATTAGTGCTGTGTATGTTAGTACTCTCATAAATAATCTCTAGCATAATTAATAGCTAAAGATTAACAAACACGGATGAACATCATATGAAACAACTAACACCTATTTAACGTTGTTTATATTGTGTTTTACAGTGGCTTCGCATAATAGCGGGATCGCGTAATTTTAAATGTTTTGTTTTACGACCTGCATGGCGCTTACGCCAAACTTTAAAACTGCCTTTTGAAACATTGTCTCGCATAAAAACCACCAGCTGCGGATACTTTAATCCGTATAGCTGCTCTATAGCCTCGTAGGGGGTTCTATCTTCCCACGCCATTTCGATAATGCGTGACTGCTGCTCTGCGTTAAACATGGTATATCTCACAAAATTTAAATTATACGCTAGGTAAAAATACTTAGATCAATGCAATTAAACTCAGTAACTGTATAATTGGCGTTCAAGTTATGTACTTTAAAAGATATCGAATTTATATTTATGCGCGCAATACTCCTGTTTTTAGCTTTAACTTTACCTTCGTTATTACTTGCAGCGCCAAGTAAAACCCTGCGCTGCGTAACAACCCACTACCCGCCTTTTACTATATTTGATGAGAAAAGCGATAAGTTCACAGGTTTAGATATTGAATATTTAACGTTTATTGAGCGTAATTTAAATCTTAAAATTGACGTAATTCATCTGCCATGGGCGCGCGTTAAAAAAGAAATGGCGCTGGGTTACTACGACTGCTATTTCTCTTTGGCCAATACAGAGGAACGTGCAAAGTATTTAGATTTTACAAGCGTGCCCTTGCATACTACTAAGTATGGTTTATTTACTTTAAACAAAGATAAACTGCTCACTGACGACTTATCAAATACCCCAATAGCTATGCTGCGCGGCGTTGCTTTGCCTGAGGTTATTGCTAAAAAGTACAGCCTTGATGAGAGTAATCTACTTCGTTCACTTTCAACTAAAGACACTTTTGAGCTACTAGAAAAAAAACGTGTTGAATACGCAATAACTAACTATCAAGCAGGTTTGTGGTACTCAAAAGAATATAAAAACATTTATGCTCGGCAATTAAATGAGTTTACGTTTCCTACTTACATTGCTTTTAAGCGAGGCGTAATTGATACAAAATTAGTTGATGAGCAAATAAAACGTTTTAAAGCACAAACTCAATAATTAACACTGCACACGTTAAGAGATAACCAATGTTTACAAAACTACCAAAGTGGGTTGAATATGGCGCGTTTACGCTCGCATTTCTAGCGGGCGTAGTAAACGCTGTAGGCTTATTAGGATTTGAGCACCAGGCTATTTCGCATGTATCTGGCTCTGTTACTTTACTTGGTATTAAAGTAATAACTAACCCCAGCACTGCCTTATTGCTACTTTCAATAATTATTAGCTTTATGTTGGGTTCTGCACTGTCGGGCTTTTTGCTCTCTGGTGGCTCTTTAAAACTTGGTCGTCATTACGACACTTTGCTTTTTATTGAAGGGTTGCTACTACTTGCGAGTGCTTATTTACTCAAAAACACATTCGTTTACGGCATTGTTTTAACGTCTGCTGCGTGTGGGTTACAAAATGCGCTAGCAACTAATTACAGTGGTGCTGTTATACGTACGACACATTTAACCGGTATTTTTACTGACCTTGGTTTAATGCTAGGTAAAGCTCTTAAAGGTGAGCAATTTGATACTCGTAAAGGGGTTATGTTTTTACTCATTATTGCAGGCTTTTTACTAGGCGGTATAACCGGTTTTGTTTTATTTGAGCATTACTTAGTGCTGGCTTTGGTGTTTCCTGCTGTAGCTTGTTTTGTTTTATCAATTACGTATCGGGTTTATAGGTTACGTACGCTTTAACGCAACGAGTTTAAATGCATATTAAAACCGCATATTATAGAGGTAATGCAATATAGATTACTTTCAAGGAATGTATGAAACCTTATTTTTTGCCGCTGATATTACCCTTTAGCCACACTGCGTTTGCCGATAATCAAAACAACGATGTAATAGAAACCATAACTACTACGGCATCACGTATTGAAGCACTATCGACCACACTCCCTTTATCAATAAGCACACTAACGCAAGCGCAGCTAAATAGCATAGCGCCTACCCATATTGAAGAAGCTCTGCAACGTGTAGCGGGTGCTAATATTCAACGCGGAAATGGCCAAGAGTATTTACCCGCGCTTCGCTCACAAGTGCTTTCGGGCGCAGGCGCTTGTGGTGGCATATTGACTTTGGAGGATGGCATACCACTTAGAGCCGCTGGGTTTTGTAATATAAACGAGCTATTTGAGGCGCACAGCGAAATGGCGCAGCGCATTGAAGTATTAAAAGGCCCTGGCTCTGCACTTTATGGCTCAAATGCTGTGCATGGTGTTATTAATGTAATAACGCCCGACACTACTCAAGGCGGTGGTTTAGTTGGTTTAGATTATGGCTCGTACGGTTATACTCGCTACAAATTACGTGCAGGACAAGATTACGGCAACAGCGGCATAGGCATTAACGCAAGTGTTACCGACGATAGCGGTTACCGCGACGACGAAAGCGTAGAGCAACAAAAAGTTAATATTCGCCATCGCTATTCAAATAATAATTTATTACTTACCTCTGGGCTTACTTACACAAACCTAGATCAGCAAACTGCGGGATTTATTACGGGCTTTGAAAGCTATAAAAACGAAGCCCTCTCGCAAAAAAACTTTGACCCAGACGCATTTAGAAAAGCACGCGCATTTAGAGCATGGAGCAATGCAACATGGCAATTAAATAACAATGATGTGCTCTCTACTACGTTATATTTTCGCGACCAAAGCATGGACTTTTTTAAGCACTTTTTGCCCGGCACACCGCTTGAAAAAAACAGTCAAACTGGTTTTGGCGTACAATCGCTTTATCAACATAATTTACAAAGTAATATAAAAATAAACCTAGGGCTTGATGGCGAATACACGCAAGCCGACTTTACTCAAAGCCAAAACGAGCCCACTCAAGGTTCTGCATTTTTAGTTGCTACAGTGCCACAAGGTAAGCATTACGATTACGATGTAAACGCGACGCTTTATGCGCCTTTTGCATCTATTGATTGGCAATTAAATAAATGGTTACTTACTGCAGGTGTACGCTACGAGCATATGCAGTACGACTACACCAATAATATGCTAGCAGGCAGAACAAAAGACGATGGAACAGAATGCGGCTTTGGTGGCTGCCGATACAGCCGCCCAGCGAGTGCTAAAAATAGTTTTAGTAATTTATCGCCAAAGCTTGGGGTTAGTTATCAGTACAATACAAATAACACGCTTTATGCAAACTTTTCTCGCGGTTACAGAGCGCCACAAGCGGCTGAGCTATACCAATTACAACGCGAGCAAACCACTGCAAATTTAAGCGCCGAAATAGCCAATAACGCAGAGCTGGGTATTAAAGGGATTTACGAAAAACTACGTTATGGTGTGTCACTTTACGCTATGAGTAAACACAATACGATTTACCGCGATAGCGACTTTTTTACGGTAAATAATGGCAGCTCTCGCCATCGTGGTATTGAGCTTGAGCTTGACTACCAGCTCACTAAGTCGCTTGCGCTTAACTTTGCTGGCACTCACGCAAAGCATACTTATACTAACAACCAAATACTTAACGGTTTAAATATAAACGGCAACGACATAGATACCGCGCCGCGTAATATTGCTAATATCGATTTAACATGGAAGGCATTAAACAACGCGCAATTTGCTTTGCAGTGGCACCGCGTTGGTAACTACTACACCGACCCAGAAAACTTAAATAAATACCAAGGGCATGATGTTTTAAGCCTGCGCGCTCAGTGGCAAGTTACTAATAACCTTGAAGTGCTTGCCCGCATTATAAATTTAACCAATGAGGCTTATGCAGAGCGCGCCGATTACACCAGCTTTACCGGCGACAGGTACTTTCCTGGCAAACCGCGTAACGCGATGTTATCAGCGACCTATACTTGGTAAGCTTTTAGCTATCAAGTTAATTTAACTGATTTAAGTCGCTCATGTATTTCATGGGCGATTTTTTCATTACCTTTTTAAACATAGTAATAAATGCACTCACCGACTCATACCCTAATAACTCCGACACCTGCTGCACACTTTGCTTATCAGAAAGCGCTTTTAAGGCTGTAATTATATGCAATTGCGTACGCCATTTTCCAAATGTCATACCGGTTTCTTTTTTAATTAACCGCGCTAATGTGCGCTCAGTTAATGCAAACTGCTTAGCCCATTGTGGTAATGTTTTTCGGTTATTAGGCATATTTATAAGCTGATCGCTCATGGTTTGAATTACCTCGTTTTTAGATAATACAAAATCGAGTGGTTGTACTGGCATTTCAATAAGTTGATCAAATAACACCTGCGCTAAACGCGCTGTTTTACTATTTAAAGTATAGTGCTGATTATGCCCAGCCAACTCACACATTAGCTCTTTAACCAGCGGCGTAATAGCTAACGTACAGGTATTTAGCGGCATACCATTTTTACTGCTATCAATAAATAAATGACAAAGCTGCGCGTTATCAGACGCCCTATTACTATGCACTTTTTGTGCTGGGATCCAAATTGCACTGTGCGTAGGCACCATCCACATTTTTGCCGACACTTCACACGTTACATAACCATGTAGCGCTAAAATTAATTGCCCTTTTGGATGGGTATGCAGTGGTATTTCGTGACTGGCATGGGCATGCTCTATTTTGGCTATTATGGGCTGCGCCATAGTTTCAAAATTTTTAATGTCGTCCCAGCCAATTGCATCAAACATAGTTTTGTCTGTTTTTAGTTATTTAATGTCATTATCTCTAAATTATAGTTTTTGCTAAGCCTTTATACTAGCGCCCATTAAGTATTAGCTTTAATGGTCTTCCCTTTTGTTAAATAACACACCTAAATCACGCTTTGCTGGCATATTACTTGTGCTTGGCATATTACTTATTGCCGCAAATTTACGCGCCACATTTACAGGTATTGCACCTGTGCTTGAACAAATTATTAATCACTTTGGGCTTAGCGCATCGCAAGCTGGGTTTTTAACAACATTGCCACTCATTGCCTTTGCGGTTGTATCGCCAATGGCCGCAACTCTTGCTAAAAAGCAGGGGCTAGAGCGCACCTTGTTTGTGGCTTTGTTATTTATACTTGCAGGGGTTGCAGCGCGGGTAATAAATACCTCAGCCATGCTTTTTGTAGGCACCGCTATTATTGGTGTAGGTATTGCCATCGCAAACGTATTATTACCAAGTTTAATTAAGCGCGACTTTCCTGCAAAGGTTGCGTTAATGACCTCTGCCTACGTGCTTACTATGGGCGTGGTATCGGGTGGGTTTTCCACTTTGGTATTTCCGCTTAGTCAGTTAAACGGATTAGGATGGCAACTTGCGCTGGGCTCATCAGCTCTTATTACTCTGGCGAGTATTATTGTATGGATCTCGCAATTAAGTAAGCACACAAAACCCGCGAGTATTGCTCAACACGCTGACACGTCAAAAAGTGTATGGCGCTATTTACTAGCATGGCAAATTACCCTACTGCTGGGCTTAAACTCGTTTTTAAATTATATAATTATTACGTGGTTACCAAGCATATTAACCGAAACCGGTCACTCAGCTACCCAAGCAGGTGCTTATCATGGTGCTTTTCAAATAGCGACTGCATTACCGGGTTTAATATTAATTCCGTTACTTGCCAAATTAAAAGATCAAAGCGCGCTTAGCTTTATTTTAGCCATGTTGAGTGCACTTAGTGCATTGGGGCTGCTTTACATGCCTAACTTTGCTTTTGTTTGGACCCTAATGTTGGGCTTTTGCTCTGGAGCGTGTTTTATATTGGGGCTGTCGTTTATTAGTTTGCGAACTGACGATTCGCAACAAGCAGCGTCGCTTTCAGGTATGTCGCAAAGCGTAGGTTATTTACTCGCGGCTATTGGTCCTATGCTCGCTGGTGCATTACACACGACTACGGGAAGTTGGAGTGCGCCATTATGGCTGTGCGCTATTGCCGGAGTACTGTGTGCATTATGTGGTTTGGGCAGTGGTAAAAACACCACTTTAGCTAAATCAGCTAACTAGCTGCTGTAACCACGAAAATAAACCAGACGAAGTTTTGTTGCTCGTGTGTTTTTGCTCATAGCGTTTATTAGTTGCTTCACGCTGTTCACGGCGCTCTTGTGCTAAATTAGCTTTTGCAGCAAAACGCAAGCGCTGCTCTTGAGTAAGCTCATCATTAAAACTAATGGCTGTTTTTTTCACTGCTCGACTGCTTTTAGGTGAACTACACATATTATTCTCCAAATGACTGACTTATAAGTAGACAGTCATTTGGTTAAATAAATTTCAAACCGCTTACTAAAAAGTAATACTGATAACCCCAACTAACTAGTTTTGTGGGGTTGTATCAAACGCAGGTACTTCGTGTAAGCCGCTCAACCAGCTCAATGTTGATTTAGCCCAAATTTGTGCTGTTGGCGTAAATTGATCACGCTGATCAACCGCACCAATACGCAAACCATATACACGGTCAGCTTTAGCTTCGTTAGTTGCATAAAGTGTTGTACCACATGTGCCGCAAAAACCTTGCGCACGCTTGTTACCACTTTGCGCTGTTTTAACAAACTCTTTTGGCTCACCTTGGGTAAATACTACCGAATTTGGCTCTGCAATTATAACGGCTCTAAATGGGCCGCTCGACATACGTTGGCAATCGCTACAATGGCAAACAAGTGCATTATTATTTTGAGACTTTGCTTGGTATTTAATTTCACCACAGTAACAGCTTCCAGTAATTTCCATTATTTAAATCCTTAATGCTTATGAAGATTGAATCGAGATATAAGACCGGCAGTATCGATTCATTATTTTTAAAATATAAAAAAACTGCTCGCCGGTTCATTTGTATATTCGGTTAGGTTTTTAATTTTTGAAAGTGATTTTTAAAAGTTGAGCAAGTGCTACAAACATGATCCGATGTTTTAAATAAAACAGCAATACCACGTTAAGCTAATAGCGTAACGTGGTGCGTTTAAGCTATCTTTTATGTGCGTTTAAATAATCAACAGCTAACAGGCTAAGCGCCTTAGTGCCTACTTTAAACGATGATTCGTCGGCATAAAAATAAGGTGAGTGATTACTAGCCACTGTATTTAAATCTTGCTCACTTGGTGTGCCGCCTAAAAATACAAATACACTCGGCACTTCTAATGCGTAAAACGAAAAGTCTTCTGCGCCGGTTATTTTTCCCATTTCAACTACGTTTCCATTACCCGCTGCTTTTTTAAGGCTAGGTAACATTTGCGCAGTTAACTTTGGGTTATTAATCGTTACCGGATAACCTTCGTGAATGTGTACCTCTGCAGTTGCACCCGACGATTTAGCAATGTGCGTGGCTGTGGTTTTTATTTTTTCAAATATTTGTGCTCGGTTATCCATATCAAAGTTACGAATTGTACCTACCATTTCAACTTCTTCAGGAATAATATTATTGCGTACGCCTCCCGCTATTTTTCCAAACGAGACAATAGCGGGCTCTTTGGTAATGTTGATTTGGCGACTAACAATATGATTTACGCCTGTTACTATTTGCGCAGCTGCGGCAATTGGGTCAACCCCTGTCCACGGTGCAGAGCCGTGTGCCTGCTTGCCATGTACAGTTATTTCAAATCGGTCTGCACTGGCCATTGCAGGGCCACTTCTATAACCAATTTTACCGCTGTGCAAACTAGATGTTATGTGTAACCCAAAAGCAGCTTCTGGTTTGTATTGTTTAAATATGCCTTCTTTAAGCATTAACTCAGCGCCACCCTCTTCCCCCTCAGGTGCGCCTTCTTCTGCAGGCTGAAATACAAACATAATATTACCGTGTAGCTCATCTTTCATGTTTGCAAGCACTTGTGCAGCGCCCATTAGCATAGCCACGTGCGTGTCGTGCCCACAAGCATGCATTATGCCTACATCTACACCACGGTAATTAGTGGTTTTAGTTGATTTAAAATCAACATCGGCTTTTTCAGTAACTGGCAGCGCGTCCATATCTGCGCGTAGCATTACTGTTGGGCCTGGCTTTGCACCTTTTAATAGCCCCACAACACCTGTATAAGCAATCCCTGTTTGTACTTCCATACCCAGCGACTTTAAGTGCTTAGCGACAATACCTGCTGTGCGGGTTTCGCGATTTCCAAGCTCAGGGTTTTGATGAAAATCACGTCGCCAATCAATAACCTGTTGCTCTACCTTTTTCACTTGCTGATCAATGTTTGCATTGGCATTAAACGCACTAAGGGCAGCAAAGCCCAGCGCTATTGAAATTAGTGATTTTTTCATCCTGTTTGTCCTTATTATATTTATTGGTTTTATAATATTGATGAGCACGAGCCCTTATGTATTATTGAGAACATAATTAGTTTGCTCTATAACCACTATTACTGAAGGCTCTACAATAATCAATCCCATTTAAGCTAGATGCCCAACTATGAAGGGCCACTTCACTTTTCACTGGTTTTATCTATTTTTAGTTTGAAGTTTTAGCGCTAATTAAGCCTACCATTTTTGTTTTTATTGATTTAAAAATGGCATTGAATAGTCAACCAACGCACGTAAAGTGAGTTTTAATAAGCGCGGTGGTGGATAGAAGAAGTTAACGAGTAATAGGCTTGGTACATAATTGCTATTCAAACTATAAAATAAGAATAGCAATGTAGAACCTCCCCTTATGTTGGGGGTAATTATTTAAATGCGTTAGCATTTTTTATGCTGTCAAAATCGTTAAAGCGCACGTTGTGTTGCGCCATTACTTTAAGTATTTTTTCACTTAGCATTTGGCGTAAATAAAACGGCTGATTTGGCACAAAATGGTGGATAGTATGCGTTTTACCAAAGTTAAAGCAAAACAAGTTAAACGGCACAAATAAACGACTCGTTAGTACATGAGTTTGTTCAAGCATATTATTAACGCCGCCATAGTAATGCATGCTTGAGGTAACAAAATTAAGCGAGCTTGAGCGAATAATATTAGGCACAATGAGCACAACCATTAAAAATTCAAACACGTTCATTATACTTAGTACCCAGCTAGGCGAATTTAGCGAAAGTGGTATAAATAAATCAACAATATGAAATAAAATAACGCTATATAAAATAGCGAAATACGCAGTCGCTATCGGAAATCCCGCATTAAAAACACTCGAAAAACTAAAGCCATTAATTTCTTTTCTAAAACGTTTAGTAGAAATAACTAACCCTAATAACCCATCTACAATAACTAGCGCACGTAAAAATGGATTTTTAATACCGTTACCCACCAAGCGTTCTTCTAGGTCTTGTTGTGTGCCTGAGGTTTTGTGATGGTGTAAATGCATTTTACGTCGGTACCATGGGCTAATAGTATTTGGCCGCATTAACCATACTGTTAGCATCATAAAATTATGCATGAACGGCTGATTACTAAAGTATTGTTTATGTATGAGGTCGTGCTCTAACTCATGGGAAATAGACGCTGCAATAGCCGCAAGTACTATACATACCCAAGCAGGTATGATGGCTAAATAATATAAAACACCAACACCAATTAATGCGCTAAGCGATAGCAATAAAATAATTAACCCTAAGGTATTTTGATGTGCAAGTAATGGGTACTTTTGACGAAGTGATGCTTCCTCTGCCTTAATTGCTTTCACAATCGATTGAATGTTCTGTTTGGCACTTAATTGAGTCATATATAATGTCTTAAAAACCTTGTTGTACAAATAATACCTGAATTAAGCGCAACATCGGGATAAAGCAGGAATATTTATTGTAGTACGATTAACTATTACCAATAGTTCAATTGCTTATTTATTCAATCGCATAACAAGTTTAATAGCACTCATAACCCAAAATATTCGCTTTATATATCAGCCCAAAAAGACTTAAAAAATTTACCTGTGGAGTATCCTTGCTATAAACGATTAATTATCAACCAGTTGTTTATGTAAATAAAAGAAAAGGCTTGCCGCCCCCTCTTTTGTTTGTATAATGCGGATACAGAATAAGAGGTATATAAGTATCCTTTTTATTTTAAGTGGTTTTTCTTTATCTTTTTATGCTTAAAAGATTAAAGAAAAATTATGCCAGCGTGATGAAATTGGTAGACATGGGGGATTCAAAATTGCTTGCTTCTATATGTATTATCAATTATTATAAAGTTAATACAAAGGCTTAAGTGCTAAACAAGCTATATAAAAATGTTGTATAGAGTTGTATAAAAAATTGCGGGTGTGGTGGAATCGGTAGACACGCTAGATTCAAAATCTGGTTTCGAAAGAAGTGCGAGTTCAAGTCTCGCCACCCGCACCATATTTAGAGAAAACCGTCATTTGTGGCGGTTTTTTTGTATCTAAAATATTTCACTTCGTATATTTACAATTTTTTAAGTCCCTCATAGAAGTTTTTTGTCCATTTGTTATGATGTGCTAATCATTATTTCTAATATTGGAGGTTACGTGTCAAATGTAAATCGTTGGTCTAAGCAAACAATAGCTTTGCTTTTCTTATCCGCAATTATTGCTACATTCGGCATTAGATATGCGATTGACAATAAAGAAGTTAGGTGGTCTAACGATCTCCAACAATCATCAAAAGAAAATAATAAAGTTGTAGCTGATTTTTTTTGGAATAAAGGGGAGTCTTTGTTGCGTTTTTTGGTTGATACTAATAAATGTCCAGAAAGGACTGAATTTGAAAATATTAATATTCTTGTTTCAGGCTCTACATATAATTATCGTTATGCTTGTAATGATGATGGTTACATTATAATAGGCCCTAAAGGTTATGAATCAGCAGCGAGATCTATGAATAAGTTTGAAGTTTCAGAGCGTTATGGTAATAATGTAGTCGTTGAATTTTGGGGAAATACTTATACTTTTGACGCTTCGGGGTTCTCTGGGGCTGTGGTTGAATCTAATAAACGATATAGAGGGTAATTGAATGAAATCTTTAAATGAGTTAAAAGAAATAAAGGTAAGCTGTGAAACAAAGCGAAATAAATTTTCAGAAGATCACCCTGAATATAAACGACTGTCTCAGTGTATAACATCGCTTAAAAAGCAGATTGAAGAAGCTTATTATGAAGCATACAGCGAGCCAGTATCAGGAGATGACGGTTATTTAGGTGATGGGGTTTATAAATAATAGAAAATATAGCACTGAATTATTTACAGGCTCCAATAAAAATTAGCTATAAGGCGTATATCTTGATCTATCTTGATCTATTTCGATTTTTCGGGAGTAACGGTTCAAGTCCGTTCTCGGACACCATTAAAGCTTTTTAAAACCCCAGAAAATCACTTCTTGCGAAGCAAATCCCTTTTGTTATATATATCTTTTATAATCTGTATGTCCGATCTTTGAAATCGGTTCTTGATGTTCTTCTAATATTTCATCAAGATCAGAAACATCAAATGTATTATCTATTTCAATATCAGATACTTTTTTTATTTCTACATCATTAATCTCTTGTTCTGATAGTTCCCAAGGTTTTTTTAATGGTTCTGTTTTTTCTATGATTTTATCCGTCTTTTCAACTTCAACATTTATGGTTTCATAATGAAACTTATAATGTTCGGGTAATTCTTCAGCACTTTTTGAAATAGGATGTTTATACTCAAATTTTATATTTTCTAATTTTGAAAATGCTTGTTTAATTTGTTTTATTTTTGCCGTTCTAGGTAATTTTTTAGTAACATCTAAATATTTCAAAAGGTAATTCAGACTAAAATATGGCTTCGGGTTATTTGGTGTGCTTGGGTAAATAGACGTTAATATTGCTAACTTAGTCGTTTTTAAATCTTTATGTTTTTTTAATTCCATAAGATTTAGGTTGGTAAAGCCACTTTTTAAAGTTTTGATATATTTAGCTGAAAGTTCGAATGATATTTCTTTGTCATTTAAAGTTAAAATGTCAAAAAATGGACTGTTAAAATCATTAATTATTTCTAATAATTTTGTTTGATTTAGTGATTTTCTCGGTATAAAACTATTGTCGCTTAAAAATCCTTTTATTGAAAAAATTTGTATTCCTTTCTTTTTGTTTTTCTTGTAAATCATCGTAGATTTAGCTAATAAGGCTATGAAAAGTTTTAGCTTGATATTGGTATCGAAGTTTAATAGTTCGTAATGCAAAGGGTTTTTTGTATTCATAATGTCGTTTGGAACCGCCATAAAATATTTGTTATTATTCATTTGTTTCTCTCTTAATTTAGTTGAATTAAACGCTTAAACTTCAATAATTAAGAAGAAATACAATAATATTTTTACACCAACTTACTTTACAATATTTAAATAGGTGATAAATATATACTTATCTCGCAACAGATGAAGTTCAATTTAATCAAGCCACCGCCAAGTGGCTTTTTTTACGTCTTAATTTTATTAAATAGGATTTTAAAGATTAGTCAAATTAAAAATAAAAAGTCCTAAGTCATTACCCAATAAAGCCCTAACTATTAAGCGACAATTACGGTGGCCGGTCTAGCGACAATTATCTTGGCCGGTTGATCTGATAAGGTTCGGTACAGCA